>DATMOQ010000168.1:0-2028 GCA_035568195.1 Gemmatimonadales bacterium | reverse complement strand
GGCGTGACAATGCGGCCGCTACGCTACGGGTGTGTCAGTTGAGGGCAGCGCGGCGGCGACGGGCATCGTCCAGCATGCCTACATACCGCGAGGGCGCCAGCGCAATGAACTGATCGAGGGCCTTTTTCGCGTCGTCAGTCTTTCCCAGCTGTAGGTCGACGAGACCCAGCACGTAATAGGACCGGGTCTCGCGGGGATTGTCGCTGATCGCCTGGCGGAGCAGGGTGTCGGCCTGGGCGACATGGCCGGCGTACTCGTCGGTCAGCCCCGCCTGCAGCTCGAGGGACGCGTCCCCCGGGTCGGCGGACATCGCGAGCTGCCGCTCCGTCGCGGCGTCCTCGAAGCGGTTCTGCGCCTCGTACATGTTGGCGAGCTCGACATGCGCCATGTACTGACCCAGGTTGTCCTCGACGGCCCGTTGGTAAAGGCGCTCGGCCTCTTGAAAGCGCTGCGCACGCTCATTTAGATGGGCGAGGACCCACTCGAATTCGTGGCTGACGCGCTCGTCGACGCGCGAAGAGTCGGCGGCCTCGGCGCGCAACGCGCGGTCAAGCATCGCTTCCCCGGCATCGATGGCCCTTGGATAATCGCTAAGGTGCACCGACGACAAGAGATGATACCACAAAACCGAGATAATTCGCGGGTCCGAGTCTCCCTGTGTCCGCATCTTCGTGATGACCGTATCGAATTGTTCCCGTGCAGACCGATAATCTCCGCTCCGGTACTCCCGCATCGCGCGCTCGATGGTGCCGCGCCAATACGTGGGGAAGGCGTACTCCTCCGGCTCACGAAGCTCCTGAAGCGGATCCAGCATGAAGGTCCTCTGGAGCATCATCAGAGCGGAGTCGGAAGAGGGGCGCCCCCCGATCAACACGTAGCGGCCGTGGAACCGGATAGCGAAACGCCCCGCAACCGCCATACGGGCCAGTGCCAGATAGCCCGGCGCGAACTGTCCGTCGATCGCGACTGACATTACGTACTCGTGCTTCGCGTCCTTCGCCCTTCCTTCCCGGGCATAGGCTTGGCCCAGATTGAAATGGAGCACCGGATCGTTCGAGTCCTTCTGGACCGCCACTTCGAGCTCGGCCCGGGTCATCCGCTGCTGGGCCGCCGGGGCCCGCGCCAGGCACAGGGCAGTCGCCGGGGCCAGGACCAGCAGGCGCCCGACCCCGGCGCGGCCGTTCACCGGCGCGCCGCCGGAGCGGCGCCGCACTCCGGCGCCGGCAGGGGTGCCGCCGGACCCGTGACCGCCGCCAACCCGTTCTTGGTCAGCAGGGCATTGAACGCCGGAAGTGACTTGCTGGTGACGTCCTTCCAGGACGCCTCCACCGTTCTCAGATCGGTGCACGCCGACCGCCACGCGCTGAGCATCTGCGCGCTGGGCGCCATGTCACCGTAGTCCGTGGTCCGGAGCTGGCCGTTCATCGACTCGAGCGGGATGCTCTCCCCCGGCTCCGTGCCGTTCAGCGCCGCGAAGTTGGGCGGACCCTGATGGCGGGCGAAATTCGCCATCGGCGTCGCGTCCCCCTGCACCAGCGCCAATGTCGAATCGAGCTTTGCGGCGGCCGCCGCCACGTCGGCCGGCGGATTGTTCTTCCTCAGCTGCGCCACCGCATCCCGGACCGCGGCCACCTGATGCCATCCGTCCCACGACGCCTGCGCTCCCGCATACAGATGCATCTGCAGGGTGTGCTGCGCCTGCAGATCCGGCGCGGACGCGGGAGAGCGCGGATCGTTCCGCACGGTGACGGTCTGTGTGTAGCTCTTGCCGCCCACCGTGAGACGCACCGTGTAGACGCCGGGAAGGGCCAACGGACCCTCCGGCGTGTAGGGGGTCTCGTGCGGGATGGCGCTCATCACCTGCGCGTAGTTGTGGTTGAACGCGGGCGGGTTGTCGTACCGGATGTTCCAGTTCACCCGGTTCAGACCGGTCGAGGTCGGCAGCGGCTGCGGCACCTCGAGCCACCAGGTCGCCACGGGCGGCGGCGGATCGGACAGGGGCGGGATGGGAGCGCTGGACAGGTGCCG
>DATMOQ010000167.1:0-6150 GCA_035568195.1 Gemmatimonadales bacterium | reverse complement strand
TTGCCGGTATTCGGGCAGGGCACCGAGGAGCAGAATACGGAGCCGCGAGATCTTCCGGGCGGCCCAGAGGATCTTGATGATGCCGGGGAAGAGCCGCCCCGACGGGTTCTTCTTGAGGGCCACGTTCAGGTCCGGCAGCGCCACCGCGAACCCGATCACCTTGCCTTCCCGCTCCGCGAAACAGATGACGTCGGGGACTACCACAGGCTTCAGCTGTTTGGCCAGATGGTCGATCTCGGCGTCGGTCATCGGGACGAAGCCCCAGTTCTTCTCCCAGGCCTCGTTGTACAGCCGCTTGATGATCTCCACTTCGTCCGCAAAGCGCTTCATGTTGAACGGCCGCAGCGTGATCCCTTTCCGCTTGGCGATCACTTCGGCGGCGCGCAGAATACGCTCGGGGGGCTCGGTCGTGGTGCTCTCGTAGACCAGCAGGTCTTTCGCCTTCTTGAACCCGGCCTTTTCGGTGAGCGTGACGTAGTCGCGGTGGTTGTGCGGCATCATCACGGTGGGCGGCGTGTCGAACCCGTCCACCAGGAGACCGCACTCGTCGTTCACCGACGGGCTCATGGGGCCCCGCAGGGTGTCGAGCCCTCTGGCCTTGACCCACGCCCCCGCGGTGTCGAAGAGCGCGTTCGCGACCTGCTGGTCGTTCACGGATTCGAAGAAGCCGTAGAAGCCCACCTGGTCGTGGTGCTCGCGATTGTGGGCGTCGTTCTTGATGGCGGCGATCCGGCCCACCACGCGGTCGCCGTTCCAGGCCAGGAAATACTCGGCTTCGGCGTGCTGAAAGAACGGGTTCTTTTTTCGGGACAGGAGCGTCCGGACGTCCATCCGGAGCTGCGGCACCCAGAGCGGGTCGCCGCGGTAGAGATCGTACGGAAATGCAACGAACCGCTCGAAATCGCGCCCGTCTTTCACGGGCGCGATTCGAACAGGAGTCAAATGACTCCCAGCTCTTTCCCGAGCTCCGCGAAGATGCCGAGGGCCCGGTCGATCTGCTCAGGGGTGTGGGTGGCCATCAGGCTCGTGCGGAGCCGGCACTGGGACGGCGGCACCGCGGGCGGCACGACGGGATTGGTGAACACGCCGGCGTCGAACAGCTTCCGCCAGAAGAGGAAGGTCTTTTCCAGCGGCCCGATGAGCACCGGCACGATGGGGGTCTCCGTCGGGCCGATGTCGAAGCCCAGGGAACGGAGCCCGTCCTGCAGATGCCGGGTGTTCTTCCACAGCGAAGTGCGGCGCTCGGGCTCCTGCTGCAGCACGTGCAGGGCCGCCAGGACCCCGGCCGTGTTGGCGGGGGGCAGGGCGGCGGTGAAGATCATGGGGCGCGCGTGATGCCGCAGATAGTGGATGACCGATTCGGTGCCGGTCGCGAAGCCGCCGATGGAGGCGAGCGACTTGGAGAAGGTCCCCACGATGAGGTCGACTTCGTCGATCACGCCATGGTGGGCGGCCGTGCCGTCCCCCTTGGGACCCAGCACACCCACGGAATGGGCGTCATCCACGGCCAGGGCCGCGCCGTATTTCTGGGCCACCTTGAGCAGGCCGGGCAGGTCGGCGATGTCCCCTTCCATGGAGTACACGCCGTCCACGATCACCATGGTGCCGGTACCCTCGGGGGCGCGCTGCAGTTTGCGCTCGAGGCTGCCCAGATCGCCGTGGTTGAAGCGGACCGTCTCGCCCTGGGACATCTTGGCGCCGTCCACGATGGACGCGTGGTCGAGCTTGTCCAGGAAGACCATGTCTCCGCGGCCCACCAGCCCGGAAATCAGGCCAAGATTGGCTTGATAGCCGGTTGAGAAGACCAGGCAGGATTCCTTCCCGAAGAACTCGGCCAGCTCGAGCTCCAGGCGCTCATGCAGGTCGAGCGTGCCGTTCAGGAAGCGGGAGCCCGTGCAGCCGGACCCGTAGCGCTCCAAAGCGGCCTTGGCGGCGGCGAGGACCTCCGGATGATGGGTGAGCCCCAGGTAGTTGTTGGAGCCCATCATGATCCGCTGTTTCCCCTCGATCATCACCACCGTGTCTTCGGACTGGGAGATCGGCTTGAAATAGGGATACAGCCCGGCGGCCTGCACTTCCCGCGCGCGGGTGAAGGATTTGCATTTCTCGAACAACGCGGCGTGCTGGAGGGTCTCGCTACCCACAGGGCCTCGTAGAGTAAAAGGAAGGGCGGCTACAGATTAGCCCGCCGCCGTTGATTACGCAAGGTCACACGCCGTCACGAGTTAGCACGCGTCGACACGCACGACGTAAGTTCTATCGATTGTGTTTCGCCCCTTCACACTTCCGCTCCTCGCGCTTGCGACCCTCGGCGGTCCCCTGGGGGCGCAGGGTGCGCCCTTTCGAGCTAATTGGACCGATGCCGTTGCGATCGGGGCGGGTGGGGCGCTGGCGCTCCTGCCCATCGCGCTGCACCTGCCGTCGGGCTCCGCCCCCTGTGCGCCCTGCGATCCCAATACCCTGTCGGGGCTCGATCGCATCGCCGTGCACTTGCCGGACCCCACGGCCGACCGCGCCAGCACATTGCTGCTGCTGGGCGTCGGAGGTACGGCGGCCTTGGGATCGGTGTGGGGAGAAGACCGAAGCCGGGCAGTCGGCAACGCGGTGGTGTTCGCGGATGCCATCACCTGGGCCGCCACCGCCGATCAGTGGCTCAAGGTCACCGTGCACCGCTCCCGGCCCATTCTCTACACCTCTGCGGCGCCGGCAGCCGCGAACACGCGGGACAACCGTGAATCGTTTCCGTCGGGCCACGCGGAGCTGGCGTTCGCGGCCGCGACCGCGTACACCATGATCGCGCGCCGCCGGAACCTGCCGCACACCACCCGCAACGCCGTCATCCTGTATGCCGCCGCTACGGTGGTGGGTGTGCTCCGGGTGGTGGCCGCCAAGCACTTTCCCACCGATGTCGTCGGCGGCGCACTGCTGGGCTCGGCCGTGAGCTGGGCCGTGGTGAAGGTGCATCCGTGACCGACCAGAAGCCGGCCGTGCCGGGGCCGGCGCTGCCGCGGGTGATGCGCCTCTCCGACGTGGTGCTCTTCAACGTCACGGCGATCGTGGGGCTCCGCTGGCTCACCACGGCCAGCCAGTTCGGGCCGTCGAGCCTGCTCCTCTGGATTCTCGCGATGGTGATCTTTTTCCTCCCGTCGGCGCGGGTGGTGCGGGAGCTGACCGATCTCGACCCGCGCTCCGGCGGGATGTACCGCTGGGTATGCCGGGCCTTCGGGCCCACGCACGGGTTCGTGGCCGGGTGGGGGTACTGGGTCAACAATCTCTTCTACTTCCCCTCGCTCATGGTGACCACGGCCGCCATCGCCGCGTATGCGGCCGGTCCCCGCGGCGTGCATCTCGGCGACAATCCCTGGTTTGTGGGAGGGGTCGCCCTGGGGGGGCTCTGGCTGGCCGTGTGGCTCAACGTGGTCGGGTTGCGGGTGGGGAAGTGGCTGCAGAACATCGGGGGGTACACGACGTATCTGCCCGCGCTGCTGTTCATCGCCCTCGCGGCCTGGGCCTTCGCCACTCACGGCAGCGCGACGTCGTTCGGAGTCCATCGCCTCCTGCCGGACAAGTTCGATTTCGAGCTCGTGAATTTCTTCGCCACCATGACCTTCGCCTTCGCCGGGCTCGAGCTGGCGCCTTCGCTGGGGGACGAGATCCACGACCCCGCGGCGACCCTCCGGCGCGGCGTGATGGTGTCGGGCGTGGCGGTGGTCGGCGTGTACCTGCTGGGTACGCTGGCGATGCTCGTCGCGCTCCCCGGGGACACCATCAGCATCACCAACGGGATGCCCCAGGCGGCCGCCGTCCTGGTGCAGCGGATCGGTGTGCCGGCGCTCGCTCCCATCGCCGCCGTCATTGCGGTCCTCCTGGCGATCAGCAACGTCGGGGGAGTGGGGGCGTGGCTCGCGGGGTCGGCGCGGTTGCCGTATGCCGCCGGCGTGGACCGGGCGCTGCCGGCGGCCTTCGCCCGGGTGCATCCCACCTGGCACACGCCTCACATCGCGTTGTTCGTGCAGGGAGGGCTGGCGAGCATCCTCATCGTGGCCGGCTTGAGTGGCGCGTCGGTCCGGGACGCTTACGTGATCCTGACCAGCACGACCATCATCCTCTTCTTTATTCCCTATCTATATATCTTCGCGTCCTACCTCCGGCTCCGGCGCGATCGGTCGGTCGTGAGCGCCCTTTCCGGGTGGGTGGGGCTCGGAGCCGTTCTTCTCTCCATCGGGGTATCACTCGTCCCGCCGGCCGTCGAGCGTCCCTGGGGATTCGAGCTCAAAGTGGTCGGAGGCGTGATCGGATTCATGGCCGTCGGGTGGTTTCTGGCCCGGCGGTCTGTGAGAGAGCCCACAGCCGCCACCCCGGTGGCCGGCGTACGCTAAAGGATTGAGGAGGCGTTTCGAGATGCGTCGTCGTGGTCTGGGCTGGATTCTCGCGGTGTCGGTCCTCCTGCCGGGTGCGGCGTCGGGGCAATCCCGGCTGTCTCCCCGCTGGGAGATTCCCGGGTTCGACTTCCGGGTGGACGGGGCTTTCCGGAAGTGGGCGGCGCGCGTCGCGGGGCGCCGGGCCGAGCTGCTCGCGCGGGGCCGGCTGGCGGAGTTGAACGCGCCGGTGGCGGCCGCGATGGCGGTCGCGACCGATGCCGCGGTTTCGGGGACGGTCCACATTCCGGCCGTCCTCTTTCAGTTTGCCGGGGGTACGCTGCCCAGCGCCGGGCGCGATACGGCGAGCTACACCTCGATCCTCTTTGGCGCCTCACCCCCCAACGGCAACCCCTATACCGAGCGCACGTTCTACGAGCAGATGTCGAACGGACTCCTGAGCATTCAGGGGAGCGCCCTGGGATACGTCACGCTGGACTCGGGAGAGAACCACTACGCCGGCAAGCCGGGCACCTGCAGCGGGAACCCCTTCGGGGGGACCGACTGCAACGGGCTGTTCAGCGGCGCCGCGGTGGCCAGCATGCAATCGGGTCTGCAGGAGGCGCTGCAGAAGCTCGAGAACACGCAACACACGGATTGGTCCCAGTTCGATTTCGACAGCACGACGGGCTTCCTGAATCTGGTCATCTTCGTTCAGCCCGCGATCGACGGCGCCTGTGGACCGGCCGGCACGAATCATCTCTGGTCCCACCGATTCTCGCTGGTGACGCTGACGAACGGCTTCTACACGACGAAAACTGCGTGGCCGGGACATGGCGGCCAGTTCCTGAAGATTTCCGACTACACGCTCCAGAGCGGCGTCGGCGGCAACACGGCGTGCGACGGCACGAGCATCATGCCGATCGGCACGGCGACGCACGAAACCGGGCACGCCTTCGGGCTTCCCGATCTCTACGACATCAGCCAGCAGTCCGAGGGGGTGGGGGAGTGGAGTCTGATGGGGAGCGGCAATTACACCGCGCCCTACAGCCCCAGCCGGATGGATGTGTGGTCGCTGAACCAGCTCGGCTGGGTCACGCTCGTCCCCATCGCGGGCGGCGGCACCCACTCGTTCGGTCCGGCCCCGACGTCCGATTCCGCCTTTCTGCTCCGTCCGCGCGGGTCGAACCCCCGCGGCGAATACTTTCTCCTCGAAAACCGGCAGGCCACGTTGGCCGACACGGCGATGATTCGCATCCACTGCGCCGTGAGCGGCACTCCCGCGGGGTGCGGGGGCGGCCTGTTGATCTGGCACATCGATTCGGAGCTGGTGGCTCAGTGCAACTTCCCGACCAATTGCGTGAACGAAGGTCCGCCGGGAACCATCCACGGCGTGGCGTTGATGCAGGCCGATGGCGCCGGCAATCTCGACGTGACGCCTGGATCGGCGGGCTCGAATCGGGGAGACGCGGGTGACCCGTTCCCGGGCGTGACCAATACCACGGCGTTCGGCCCGCCCCGCGCGGTCCTGAACTCGACCGGATTATTCGCCGGATTCACCGTCGATTCCATCACGCAGGTGGTTCCGGGCGGCGCGATGTCGTTCGCGGTCCGGTTCGCCACCCTCACCACCGTGACCTCCAACGATCAGGGCGCGTCCATCCAGCTGGACGGCGTGCCGTACCACCGCATCCAGGTGCTCCTGGACTCGGGCTCGACCCACATCATCGCCGTCGCCGACACGCAGGTCCGGGCCGACTCGCTGGTGCGCTACCGCTTTCAGTCGTGGTCG
>DATMOQ010000166.1:0-6932 GCA_035568195.1 Gemmatimonadales bacterium | reverse complement strand
CCTGGTCCGGGACAAGATCGACCTCCCGAACAAGGACGACGTCGTCGCGCACATTCGGAAGAACAAGATGATTCTGGTCCAGGTGAACCAGGCCGCCAAGTCGGTGAGCCTGGGGAGCCTGTTCGGCGGCGGCGTGAAGACCCGGGACGTGGTGATCTTCACCCGGCAGTTCGCCACCATGATCAACTCGGGCCTCCCGCTGGTGCAGGCGCTCGACATCCTGGCCCAGCAGACCGAGAACAAAGTGCTGGCCGACATCACGCGTCAGGTGGTGTACGACGTGGAGTCGGGCCACACGCTGGCCGACGCTCTCCGCAAGCACCCCAAGGGCTTCACCGACCTCTACGTGAACATGGTGGCCGCCGGCGAAGCGGGCGGTATTCTGGACACCATTCTGCTCCGCCTGGCGCAGTTCCTGGAAAAGAACGACGCCATCGTCCGGAAGGTCAAAGGCGCGATGATCTACCCCGCCGTGATCTTCTCGGTGGCCGCCATCGCGGTGGCGGTGCTCTTGATCTTCGTGATTCCCACCTTCCAGAACATGTTCGCGTCGGTCAACCTCCAGCTGCCCCTGCCCACCCGGATTGTCATCGGGATGAGCCAGGTCCTCACCCACTACTGGTGGGCGATCATCGGCGTGATCGGCGGGTCGGTGTTCGCGGTCAACCGCTACTACAAGACGCCGCCGGGCAAGCTCCAGATCGACAGCCTGCTGCTGCGGGCGCCGGTGCTCGGCGACCTGCTGCGCAAGTCCGCGGTGTCCCGGTTCACCCGCACCCTGGGCACCCTGATTTCGTCGGGCGTGTCGATTCTCGACGGACTCGAGATCACGGCGCGCACCGCCGGCAACATGGTCATCCACAACGCCGTGATGGAATCCCGCGCATCCATCGCGGGCGGTGAAACCATCTCGGCGCCGCTTCAGAAATCGAAGGTCTTCCCGCCGATGGTGATCTCGATGATCGCCGTGGGCGAGCAGACCGGCGGCCTGGACGAAATGCTGTCGAAGATCGCCGACTTCTACGACGAGGAAGTGGACGCCGCCGTGAGCGCGCTCCTCTCCTTGATGGAGCCCATCATGATCGTCGTCCTGGGCGTCATCGTCGGCGGCATGGTGGTCGCCATGTACCTGCCGATCTTCGACATGGTAAACGCGGTGCAGGGCTAGCGAGCGCCGCACCCGGAGACGACTGGGGCCCCCGCGGCGACAAAACAGCACAGTCGCGTCGGGGGCCCCAGTCATCTCCGGGCGCCGGGCATCACGTGCTCTTGCATTCTGCGAGTCCCCCTCCAATACTATCGTATCAGGTTGACTCAAAAAGACTTATGAAGCGGAGGACGGGTGCGCTGGTTCGGCGGCAAAGGGCAAGAATCGACGGTTCCCTCTCCCAAAACACTGCTGCGCGCGGTCTACGGCGGTCGGCTGTCCCTCGCGGTGGCCATCTACGTCACCGCCGCCTTCAAAGTGGCGGTGGCCCAGCCCCTGCAGATCCTGGTCGTTTCGTTCGTCCTCATCGCCGCGATCCTGTTCACGGCCGCCTCGTACTGGCGCAGCAATTTCCGCGGGATCGCGCCCACCCGGACCTTCCTGTACCTGCAGGCCATCTTCGACGCCGCGCTGATCACCACCGTGGTCCACATGACGGGCGGCTCGGACTCGGACTTCGCCACGCTGTACGTGCCGCTGATCGCCGTCATCGCCGTGCTGATGCCGCCGCAGTCCACGGCCCTGGTCACCACCCTGGTGGGGCTGGTCTACTTCGCCGACATCTTCTTCGGGCGCCACGGCGCCCCCATTGGCCCCGGGATCTTCATCCAGCTCGGCGTGTTCGCCGCCGTGGCCGCCGTCACCGCCTACTTCGCGTCCCGCGTCAAGGTCATGGGCGCGGAGCGGGAAGCCCTGGCGGGCGAGCTGCAGCAGGTCCGCCTCGAGGCCGACGACGTCCTCCGGAACCTCCGGACCGGCGTGATGACGGTGGACGCGGCGGGGAAGCTCCTGTACTCCAATCCCGCGGCCGAGGCGCTCCTGGGCTTCGACGCCGACGCCTGGCGGAATCGACCCATCATGCCCGAGCTGGCCCGGCTGGCCCCCGAGTTCTGGGCGGCGATCATCGCCACCGCGCGCCGCGGCGTCCGGCTGATGCGGGTGGAGGCGAGCGTCCGGCGGGCCGACCGGGTGTTCCCCATCGGCCTCACCACCACCACCATCGAAGGCCCCAAGGGCGAGATGCCCCGCGTCACGGCCATCTTCGCCGACATCTCGGACTCCAAGCGGCTCCAGGAGCTGCACCTCCGCGCCGAGCGCCTGGAGGCGGTGGCCGAGCTCTCGAGCTCACTGGCCCACGAAATCAAGAATCCGCTGGCCTCCATCCGGTCCTCCGTGGAGCAGCTGGCCCGGTCATCGCGCGCCAATCCGGACGAGAAATTCCTCGCCAACCTGATCGTGCGCGAAAGCGACCGGCTCTCGCGCCTCCTGTCCGAGTTTCTCGACTTCTCCCGGGTGCGGGTGACCGAATACCGGGTGCTGGACCTGGTGGAGGTGGCCAGCGCGGCCACGCGGCTGGTGGAAGAGCGCGAGGACTATCCGGAGGACGCCGAGATCACGCTCGAGGGTTCCCCCACCCCCATGGAAGGGGACGAGGATCTGGTCCATCGCGTGGTGTCGAACCTGGTCCTCAATGCGGTCCAGGCCGCGGGGAAGGGAGCGCGGGTCGACGTGCGGATCGGTCCCGCCGCCCCCGGCGACCTCCCGACGGGCGCGGGCATCGAGGATCCGGTGCGGCTCCAGATCACGGACAACGGTCCCGGCATCCCGGACTCCGTGCGGGAGCGGCTCTTCGAGCCGTTCGTGACCGGCCGGGTGGGCGGGACCGGCCTAGGGCTGGCCATCGTCCAGCGCGCCGTCGAGGCCCACCGGGGACTGGTGATGGTCGACTCGACGCCGGGGTCCGGAACCACGTTCACGATCTACTTCCCCGCTGCACGGCAACGGGAGGAAGCCGCATGAGCCCTCAGCCCTCGATCCTGGTCGTCGACGACGAGTCGGGGATCCTGCAGACCCTGCAGATCCTCCTCAAGAACGAAGGCTTCGACGTCACGGTCGCCCAAGGTGGAAAGGCGGGCCTCGACGCCCTCAAGGCCCACGCTCCCGACATCGTGCTGACCGACGTCCGGATGCCGCAGGTCACGGGCATCGACATCCTGGCTGCCGTGCGGCAGCAGGACCCCGAGACGCCGGTGATCCTCATGACCGCGCAGGCCTCCCTCCAGACCGCCATCCAGGCCGTCAACGAGGGCGCGTTCTACTACATCCAGAAGCCGTTCTCCAACGACGACATGGTGGCCATCTGCCGCCGCGCCGCCGACTACCGGAACCTCCGGGCCGAGAACAAGCAGCTCAAGCAGGAGATCCGGCGGCGCGAGCGCTCGGGAATGGTCAAGCCCCTCGGCAAGTCCAAGCCCTTCAGCGACGTGCTGCGGCTGTCGGAGCAGGTGGCTCCCACCGAGAGCACCGTGCTCATCCAGGGCGAGTCGGGCACCGGGAAGGAAGTCATCGCCCGCTACCTCCACGAGCTCTCGCCGCGGAACGAAGGACCCTTTCTCTCCCTCAACTGCGGCGCGCTGCCGGAGAGCCTGCTCGAGTCGGAGCTGTTCGGGCACGTGAAGGGATCGTTCACCGGCGCGGTGCGGGACAAGCAGGGGCTCTTCGCGGCGGCGCGGGGCGGCACCTTCTTCCTGGACGAAATCGGCGAGATGTCGCCCGCCACGCAGGTGAAGCTCCTCCGGGTGCTGCAGGAGCGCGAGGCCATTCCGGTCGGCGGCACCGAAGCGATTCCCGTCGACGTCCGCGTGGTGGCGGCCACCAACCGCGACCTGGAGGAGGACATCAAGCGGGGCCGCTTCCGCACCGACCTCTTCTATCGTCTGAACGTGATCGCCATCTACCTCCCGCCCCTGCGGGACCGGCGGGACGATATCCCGATCTTCGTGGACGCCTTCCTGAAGCGCATCGCCAAGGAGCACGGGGAAGAGCTGAAGTCCCTCGCGCCCGAGGCGCTGGAAGTGATCATGGCCTACGACTGGCCCGGGAACGTGCGGGAGCTCGAAAACGCGCTGGAGCGCGCCGTGGTGCTGGTGAAGGGCACCCAGATCCCGCTCTCCGCCGTGCCGGAACGGATCACGGAGCGGAAGGCCGAGCCCCTGGTGTCCGAGGCGGTCCGGACCAACCCCACGCTGGAAGTCATCGAGCAGGCCTACATCACGTGGGTCCTCACGGCCGAGGGGGGAAACAAGACCCGGGCCGCCGAGGTGCTGGGAATCGATCCTTCCACGCTCTACCGCAAGCTCTCGAAGTACGAGGGGGGCGGCGAGCGTGCCTGAGGTGCTTCCGGCGCACGAAGACCCGGTCGGCGCGGCCACGCTGGAACGGCTGGCCCAGGCGCCCCGGTACAACTCCTGGATGTTCGAGCGCGTGCGGCCCTGGGTGGGCGAGGCGGTGCTGGAGATCGGCGCCGGGATCGGCAACCTCTCGGCGTTCCTGGTGGACCGCCGCCGCGTGACCCTGACGGATACTTCGCAGACTTACCTCGACGCCCTGCGCGAGCGGTTCGCGGGCCGGCCCAACATCACCGTGTCCCGGCTCTTTCTGCCCACGGCGGACCCGGCGGACTTCGACACGCCCTACGACACGGTGATCTGCCTGAACGTGCTCGAACACGTCGAGGATGACGCCCGGTCGCTCCGCGCGATCCTGACGCTGCTCAAGCCGGGGGGCCGGCTGGTGCTCCTGGTGCCGGCGCTGCCCGCCCTCTTCGGCACCCTGGACACCGCGCTGGGTCACCACCGGCGTTACGGGCGGCGCGACCTGCAGCATCGGCTGGAAGACGCCGGGTACCGCGTGGAACACACCGAGTATTTCAATCTCGGCGGCATCCCCGGCTGGTGGCTGACCGGGCGCGTGCTCCGCCGGACCCTGATCCCGCAGGCGTCGCTGCGGCTCTTCGACGCGCTGGTCCCCCTGTTTCGCTGCGAGCGGTTCTTGCCGTGGCGGCTGGGACAGTCCCTCATTGCGGTTGGAGCCCGTCCGTGACCACTCCCTCCCGAGAGCTGCGGCTGTCCGTGATCGTGCCGGCGTACAATGAGGTCAGTACGATCGAGACCGTGGTGGCGCGGCTGCGGGAGGTGGGACTTCCCATGGAGATCATCGCGGTGGATGACGCGTCGACGGACGGCACCGGCGCGGTGATCGACCGGCTGGTGGCGGAGCGGCGCATCGACCAGGGGCTGAAGCACCCGGTCAATCAAGGCAAGGGTGCGGCCCTGCGGTCCGGCATCGCCCGGGCCACCGGGGACGTGATCGTGGTGCAGGATGCCGATCTTGAGTACAACCCCGAAGACCTGCCGGCGCTCCTCGAGCCCATCCGCCGGGGCGAAGCCGACGCGGTGTTCGGCTCCCGCTTCCAGAGCGGCCCGCGGCGCGTGCTGTTCTTCTGGCACGCGGTGGGGAACCGCCTGCTCACCCTCGCCTCGAACATCTTCACCAATCTGAACCTCTCCGACATGGAGACCTGCTACAAGCTGGTGCGGCGGGAAGTGCTCCAGCGGCTCCCGCTCACGTCCAATCGCTTCGGGTTCGAGGTGGAGGTCACGGCGCGTCTGTCGCAGGTCAATGCGCGCATCTGGGAGCTGCCCATCTCCTACAGCGGCCGCACCTATGCGGAAGGCAAGAAGATCACCTGGCGGGACGGCGTCGCCGCGTTCTTTCATATCCTCCGCTACAACCTGTTGCCGCCCCCGGGAGACTGGCGGTCGCGCTGACCCCGCGCACCGGCCTGCCCGCTCTCCTCGCCGCCCTGGCGGGGGGCGCGCTGGCCTGGAACCACCTGCTCGTCGGGGTCTTCTACGACGACGGGATCTACGCCGGACTGGCCTGGGCCCTGGGGCACGGAGCCGGGTTCGTGTATCCCAATCTCCCCGGCACGCCAGCGGCCATCCATTTTCCACCGCTCTATCCCCTCATCCTCGCACCCCTCTTCCGCTTCCTGCCCACGCCCGCGGCGGGCATGGCCGGACGGGCCCTCGGCATCGTTTGCTTCGCCTTGGCCTGCCGGCTGATCACACGGCACGCGGTGCGTCTCCAGCTCTTGGGGGAGGGCGTCCCGGCCTGGGTGACCGAAGCGGTGGTCGCGGGAACGGCGCTCGCCATCCCCGTGCTGAGCATCCTCGGCGTACTGCTCTCGGAACCCCTGTTCACGCTCGCGTTCGCGGGCGCTCTGGCGCTCGTGGACCGGCCGAAAGAGCAATGGTCCCCACGCCTGGCCCCCGGCGTCGGTCTCCTGGCCGCCGCGGCACTGCTGCTCCGTTCCGTAGGAGTGGCGGTGGCGGGAGGTGCCCTCATACATGCCTGGCGCATCGGCTTGAACCGCAGGCTCGCCGCGGCCCTGGCGCTCCCGGCGCTGCTCGCCGGAATCGCCTGGGGACTTTGGGTCCTCGCCCACGGGGGCGGGATCGACCCGGCGATCCGTCCCCCGTACGGCTCCTATCTGGAAATTGTCCATGACGCCGGCCTCCGCACCCTGGCAGGAAGCCTCGCGGACCTGCCGCGACCCCTCTCGGTCCTCACCCTCAACTGGGTGCCTTCCCGGGCTGTCTACTACGGGCTCGGGATCCCGGCGCTCATCGTCGGGCTGACCGGACTCGTCCTTCTGGCGCGCCGGTCAGCCCTCGGCTGGATGCTGATCCTGTACCTGGCCGTCCTCTCGCTGTGGCCGTTTCCCCCGGACCGGTTCCTCTGGGCGATTCTTCCGTGGCTGGCGCTGGCATGGGCCGCGGGTGCGGCGGGTCTCTGGCGGAGCCGGGTCCGGTCGATCCAGGTGCCCGTGGCCGTCCTGACCGCCCTGCTCGCATTCGGCTACGTCCGGTACGAGGCGCGG
>DATMOQ010000165.1:0-2631 GCA_035568195.1 Gemmatimonadales bacterium | reverse complement strand
GTTCCGCGTTCCGCGTTCCGGCCAGTCTCGCATACGCTCTCGCCATTGCACGGATTGGAAGCGCAAAACACGCCACTCCGCATCCATCGACCGCCACGCCGATCTGGCCCTCGGGCACATCGGTCCACCGCGCGACCTCGGCGCGGCAGCGCAGCTGCACCGGATGGTCTGCGCGCACGTACCCCTCGGTGGGCCAGCCGTGGTGACGGGCCAGCGCGAGCATCCCCGTGTGCTTGCCGGAACAGTTCGAGTAGACGGCGGTCAGCCGCACGCCACGGGTCTGGTAGTCCTTGGCCACCGCGTCCGAGAGCGGCGTGTGCGGGCCGCAGAGGAGATCCCGCTCCGTGCAGCCGATGCGCTTCAGGAATCCGCGCACCAGCTCCACCTGCCCCATCTCGCTCGAGTGCGACGCGCACGCCAGCGCCAGCTCCTCGCGGGTAATCCCGAAGTGATCGATCGCGCCGTCGGACACGAGGGGCATGGCCTGGAACGGCTTTGCGGCCGAGCGCCAGAAGGTGACGAAGTCCGGTTCGCCGGCCGACGCGATGAGCGTCCCGGCCCCGTCCACCACCGCCGCGTGCACCCGGTGCCGGCTTTCGACAATTGTCCCGCGAATCAACTCAACGTGCATGCACTTCTCCGTCCTTCATCCTTTCTCCTCCCCACAAGCGAGCCAGGCTGTCATCCTGAGCGAGCGCGCGAACGCGCGCGAGTGAAGGACCTGCTGGTCCGAGCGAAAACAGGTCCTTCGCTTCGCACAAAAAGCAGGTCCTTCGCTCCGGGCGCTGCGCGCCCTTCGCTCAGGATGACAGCGCGCCGCTTCTTTGATAAAAAAATCAGCAAAACTTACGCCGTCGCCCCAGCTTCCTCTCCCCCCGAGGTGAGTGCCAGTCCGATTCCGCCGAGGGTCACGACGCCCCCGAGAAGGGCGAGCGGCGTGGGCACCTCGTGAATCGCCGGAATCAGCCACGCCAAGATAGCGGCTCCCACCGGCTCGCCGAGGGCGGCGACGTTCACGGTGGTGGCCCGGAAATACTTGAGCGCGTAGTTGAGCCCGGTGTGGCCCACCAGCATGGGGCCGGCGGCCAGCGCGGCGAACACGATCCAGTCGGAGCGCGGATAGCCGGTGAACGGCAGCCCCGAGCCCACAGCGAGCCCCGCCAGCGTGGCGGCGGCGACGGTGTAGACGACGGTCGCGTAGCTCCAGACCCCCACGGTGGCCCGGGCGCGCCGCCCGATCACATAGTAGATGGCCGCGGCGAGCGCGCCCACCAGCGCCAGCACGTCTCCCCCGATGGCCCCGACCGCTCCGCGCGCGTCCGCAATGCCGATCAGCACCGCGCCCAGCACCGCAAGGACGATCCCCCACTTCTCCCGCCGGGTGGGGTGCTCGCGCAGCCAGAGCGCCGCAATGCCCCAGGCGAACACCGGCTTGAGCGAGACGAGCACCACGGAGCTCGCGACCGACGTGTACTTGAGCGAGGCGATCCAGGTCCAGAAGTGCGCAGCGAGCGCGAGGCCGGAGACCGCCATCAGCACCAGGGGCATGCCGCTCTCAGCGGCCGACGCCGAGCCGCGGCTCTCAGCCGCGCCGACCCCGGGGCGTGGGTTCAGCGATCCCCCGGGCCATGGGCCCGGGGTTAACCGATTCTCACGGGCGGCTCCGGCGGCCGTCACCGGCAAAACCATCGCGAGCCGCCAGAAGGCGATCGCCAGCGCCGGAGCCGTCGCAAGCCGAATCACGGGCCCGGCGTAGGTGGTGGCGAGGACCGCCACAATCAAGACGAACAGTGGAGACATGGCGAGGAAGGTTAACCCCCGGGGCCATGCCCCGGGGTCCTAGGCGACTGCTAGATTGTTCGACCAATGCGAACCCTGCGCCTCCTCGCGTCCCTTAGCCTCTTAGCCTCTTGGCGTCTTGGCGCCCAATCCGCATCCCCGTACCTACCCATCGAGCATTGGTCCACCCCCTACATCGAACACCTCATCACCCGTGGGATGGTGGTGGACCCCACGCCGCTCACCAGGCCCTGGCGTCAGGCGACCATCGTCCAGGCGTTGAAGGACGCCGACACCACCGCCATGACGTCGGCTGAGCGGGCGCAGGTGGCGCGGATCGTTGCGGCGCTGGATGAGAAGGAATCGGGGCCGCGGGCCCGTTACGACCTGGACCTGGGGGTGGCGGCCGCGAACTTCTCGCGCCGCGATCCGCTGCGCGCCGACAGCACCGGCCACGGCACCGTCAATGGCGGGGCGAATCTCGATTTCCGGTTCGGCCCCATCGTGGCCGTGACGCATCCCGAGTTCGACACGCGCCTCAAGTACGACCCCGACTGGTACGGCAAGAAAAATCGCGCGATCGCCGGTCGTACCGACGAAGCCTATGTGTCGGCGCAATGGCGCTACGGCGAGGTGTTCTTCGGCTCCCTCGACCGGAACTGGGGGCCCAGCGCGGTGCAGGGACTCCTGCTCTCACCCAATCCCTACAGTCTCACGCATCTCGCCGTGACCGTCGGGACCACGGGGTTTCAGCTGCAGGGGTGGGTCACGCAGCTCAATGACTTCACCGACACCACCGGCTCGGCCGTTCACCGGTACATGGTCCAGCACCGGCTGTGGGTGAAGATCCCC
>DATMOQ010000164.1:0-2387 GCA_035568195.1 Gemmatimonadales bacterium | reverse complement strand
CGAGGGCCTCACCCACGGGCGCCCACCCGCTGCAGCAGCTGTTCGCGCGTGTTGCGGGTGGGGTCTTCGAGCACCTCGTCCAGGAGCCGGGCCAGCGTCTCCCCCACCTCGGGGCCGGGCCGCACACCCGCGGCGATCAGGTCGTCGCCCTTCACGGTGAGATCGGCGAGCGACAGCGGGTCCTGCGCGTCGCGCACCGCCTGGACCATGTCGGGGAGGCGGGCGACGGGAAACGAGAAGTGGGAAGCGGGAAACCCCGGCAGAATCGCGAGCAGATCGTCCGCGTGATCCCCGGTGCGCGACAGCCACCGGCGCACCTCGGGCAGGTGCCGAGGGTTGGGATACTGGTCCCGCCATTCCTTGACCGCACGGGCGCGTTCGATGTCCCGGTTGGACGCCTTGAGCCGGGTCAACAGGGACGGTGGATCGGTGGCGAGGAAGCTCAACACCAGCACGGGATCTCTGGGAAGCTTGTCGACGCTTCCCTCTTCCCGCTTCCCCTCTCCCGGCGTCCGCATTTCCGGGAGCCAGATCCGGGCCGCCCCGATGTCCCGCCACAGGGCGACGAGCTTGCCCAGCCGCTTCGCCGTGGCCGTGCCCTTCCACCATTCATCCCGCACCCGTTCCGCGGAGAGCTGCGCCAGCCCCTGCGCGTTGGCCTTGGCGGCCTCCAGCGTGCGCGGGTGAATGCGGAACTCGAACCGCGCGCTGAAGCGCAGTGCCCGGAGGATCCGGAGGTAATCCTCCTGGAACCGCCAGTTGGGATCCCCCACGGCGCGGATCACGTGCGCGTCCAGGTCCGCGCGGCCGTCGAACGGATCCCTCCAGTCGTGCTTCAGCGGATGGTAGGCGATGGCGTTGATGGTGAAGTCCCGGCGGGCCAGGTCGTCCATGAGCGACCCGCCGAACTCCACCACGGCGTGCCGCCCGTCGGTCTTGATGTCCTTGCGGAAGGTCGTGACCTCGTGCGGCTGGTTCTTGCTGTCCAGCACCGCCACGGTCCCATGCTCGATGCCCACCGGGACGGTCCGCCGGAAGAGCTCCTGCACCTTCTCAGGGTGAGCGGCCGTGGTGAGATCGAAGTCGTGATGCGGCAGGCCGAGGAGCGTGTCCCGCACCGCACCCCCGACGCACCAGGTCTCGAAGCCGGCCTCCTCGAGCTTGGTCGCGATCCGGAGCACTTCGGAGGGAACGGAGATCTTCGTGGGAAAGGTCATGTCACCCGCACAGTACCGATCCCCCATTCACATTCAGGATCTCACCGGTGATGTGGCGGGCGAGATCGGAGCACAGAAACACGATGGGGCCCGCGACATCCTCCGCCGATGCGACGCGTTGCAGGGGAATGGCCGCCTCGATTTCCCGTCTGCCCTTGCCCGAGTCCCGCTCATACGGGATCGCCGCCATTTCCGTATCCACCCACCCGGGCGCGACACAATTCACGTTGATCGCGGGCGCCAGCTCCACCGCGAGGGACTTGGTCAGCGCGATGACCGCCCCCTTGGTGGCCCCGTAGTCCGCGTGGAGTGCCTCGCCCCGCTGGCCGGCCGTGGACGACACCAGCACGATCTTGCCCCCGGCGCCGAGATGCGGGATGGCGGCGCGGCAGACGTACATGACGGAGTCGAGATTCGCGCGGCGGGTCGATTCCCACTGGTCATCGGTCATTCGGGACAGGGGCACGTCGTGGGGCGGCCAGACACCGTGATTCACGACCAGCAGGTCCAGCCCGCCGAGCGCCTGCACGGCGCCGGCGACGGCCGCGCGCGCGTCCGCCGGGACCCCCAGGTCACCCGCGATGGCCACCGCGGCGGTGCCGAGGCGTTTCACCGCCGCGTCCGCGTCCGTGCGGCGGCTCCGGTACCCCAGCGCCACACGGGCTCCCGACCGCACCAGCAAGTCCGCGGTCGCGAGCCCGATGCCCCGGGTGCCCCCGGTCACGAAGGCGCGTTTTCCCTTCAGGTCGATCAGCCCTTCATCCTTTCTTCCACGATGTCGCAGAGGATGTGCTCCACGGCGAGGTGCAGCTCCTGGATGCGGGCGGTCTCGTCGGAGGGCACGATGAACGCGACATCGGCCAGCGCCTTGAGGTCTCCTCCCGACTTGCCCAGAAAGGCGACCACCGGAACGCCGCGAGCCCGCGCCGACTGCGCGGCGCGGATCACGTTCGGGCTCTCCCCCGACGTGGAGTGAAGCACCAGCAGGTCCCCGGGCCGCACCAGCGACTCCACCTGGCGGGCGAAGACCTCGTCGAAGCCCAGATCGTTGGCGCAGGCGGTGAGCACCGAGGTATCGGTGGTGAGGGCGATCGCCGCGAGGCCCGGCCGCGTGGTCTGGTAGCGGACGACGTACTCGGCGGCGATGTGCTGGGCGTCGGCGGCGCTGCC
>DATMOQ010000163.1:0-7920 GCA_035568195.1 Gemmatimonadales bacterium | reverse complement strand
TGTAGTAGGCCAAGAACATCGCCGCATTCCCGCTCGACCATCCATCCACCCGCCCCCGGTCCTTCAGACACTGGGCGACGATCCGCAGGACGGCCTTGCGCTTCGCTCCCAGGACCCGGACGGCTTCCTTCTGGGTGACCGAGAACCGGTCGAGCTCCGGGGGCACGGGCACCTTCGGGGCCGCGCGACGGAGATAGACCAGGGAGCAGTTGTGCACGTGGGCGACCAGGGCGGCGATGGTGCGCACTTTCTCCCCCGCCAGCTTGGCCCGCCAGAGCGAGGGGTGGAGCCGCTCGACCAGGTACTGATTGATGCGGGCGCTGGCCGAGTAGGCCGAGAGCAGGGAAGCGGTGACGTCGACCGGCACAGGAGCCTCGAGGTTCAGGTCAACCCAGCTTCATCAGGCGCACCAGCGCCTGGAACCGGGGTTCCTGGCGCACGGGGTCCAGCAACGGATTCACGTTGAGATAGCAGAGCCAGCCGCGCCGCTCGGCAAGTGCTTGCTCGGCCCAGTCCAGAGCTTTGTCGTGCTCGCCGAGCCCGACATGCAGCACCGCGAAGGCCACCGGCGTGACGTAGCCGCGGGAGGCTTGCGCGGTGAGTCGGGCAAGGATGGCTCGGGCTTCAGACTCCCGGCCGGCGCGGGCCAGGACCCAGCCCAGGTAGGCGTGCGTGGACGCCACCGCCCCCGGCAGCTCCAGTGCCTCCCGCAAGACCCGCTCGGCCCCCTCGAGATCGCCACTGAGCGCCTGGGCCAGAGCCAGGATGGTGTAGCTCTCGGTGGCGGTGGGGTTCATCGCAACGGCACGGGCGAGATAGTCGATGGCCTGAGGGTAGCGGCGCGCGTAGAAGTAGAGCCAGCCCACGCTCCGCCGGATCGACACCGACGCCGGATCCAGCTCCATGGCGGTGTGCCCCTCGATCAGTGCCTGGTCCATCGCTCCGCGAGCGGCCAGCAGGAACGCGTACCATTGGCGGGCCGTGGCGTACCGCGGGTTGATCGTGATGGCTCGCTGGAACGAGGCCTCGGCGCCCGGCCAATCCCAGTCGTAGATGTACAACGCCCAGGCCAGCGAGGCGTGGGCTTCGGCCAGCCCCTCGTCCAGGGCCAGGGCCTTCCGCGCGTACTCCTTGGCGCGCGCAAACCCCTCGGACACCGGCACGCTCCGGTAATCGATCTGGAGGGCGTACGAATCGGAGAGTCCCGTGTACGCCAGGGCGTAATTGGGGTCCTCGGCGATCGCTTGCTCGAAAAATCCGATCGCTTCACCCACTCCCTCCTGCGTCCGCTTGTTCCAGGCGAAGCGGCCTTTCAGGTAGAGACCGTAGGCGCGCAGGTTGTCGGTGTACCGGCGCGCCACTGGCGCCACAAGATGAGCGAACGATGTCGCGCCGAGGGTCTGCACGATGGTGCGGGCGAGCTCGTCCTGCACTTCGAACACGTCCTTCAGCTTCCGGTCGTACCGCTCCGACCACAAGAGCCGCCCGTCGCTGGTGGAGCTGAGCTGGGCGGTGATCCGGAGACGCTCGCCGGCCCGCCGCACTGATCCCTCCAGCACCCACGTGGCGCCCAGCAGCGCGCCGATGGAACGGACATCCTGAGGCTTCCCCTTGAGGGCGAACACCGACGTCCGCGAGGCCACGCGGAGACCCTCGACGTTCGCGAGGGCGGTGATCAGCTCGTCGGTGATGCCGTCCGCGAAGTACTCGTTCTCGGGATCGGGGCTCGAGTTCACGAAGGGCAACACCGCGATCGCGCGCAGGGCGGCCGGCGGCCGGTTGACGCTGCCCGAGTCCCGCCTGAGGGCGGCGAGGAAGTCGGTCACCGCATCGAAGCGCTCGGCGGGATTCTTCGCCAGCGCGCGGTTGATGGCGTCCTCGACTGCCGTCGGCACCTCCGGGCGCTTGATGCGCAGGGGCGGCGGGGTGGTGGTGACGTGCTTGGCCATCGTCGCCCGGGCGTTGGCGCCGCTGAATGGGGGCTCCCCGACCAGCATTTCGTAGAGCACGCAGGCCAGGGAGTAGAGGTCGCTCGCCGGCGTGATTTCCGGCTCGCCGCTCGCCTGCTCGGGGCTCATGTAGGCGGGCGTCCCGATGATCAGGTTGCCGTCGGTGACGCGATCTTTCCCGGACACCACGGCGGCCCGTGCGATCCCGAAGTCCGCCAGCACCGCGAGCCCGTCGGCGAAGAGAATGTTCTCAGGTTTGACGTCGCGGTGGACGAACCCCTGCCGGTGCGCGTAATCCAGTCCGGCGCCCACCTCGCGGATGACCCGCAGAGCTTCGGGCACCGTCAGGCGTTTCCCGCGGTCGAGCAGGTCCCGCAGGGAGCCGCCGGCGACGAACGAGGTGACGAAGTAGAGATGCCCGCGTGTGTCGCCGGAATCGAGGAGCGGGAGAATGTGCGGGTGGGCCAGCTGGGCGCCGATCCGGATCTCACGGAGAAAGCGCTCGCCCCCCAGGGACGCCGCCAGCGTCGGGTCGAGCACCTTGAGCGCCACGTCCCGGTCGTGTTTCAGGTCGCGGGCCAGGTACACGGTGGCCATGCCGCCCCGGCCCAGGGTTCGGCCGATGGCGTAGCGATCGTTCAGCGCCTTCTGGAGAGCAGGCGGGGGCCCGGAGTCCTGTTCCATTTCGGAATCTTACCGCTCGATGGACCGCGGCGCTTCAGGTCTCGGGGACGAGGCCCATCTCGTCGAGGAACTGGTTGCCACCGGACGGCTTGCCGAAGCGCTGGTCGGCCCGGGTGAGGATCAGGCGATCTTTCGCCCGGGTCATCCCCACGTACAACAGCCGGCGGCCCTCCTGGATTTCGTCTTCCAGCTGATCCTGCATGGCGCGGTACCCGGGAATCTGAAAGTCCTCGACTCCCACGACATAGACGCGGGAGAATTCGAGCCCTTTGGTGGAGTGCAGGGTGAGCAGCGTGACCCGGTGCGGGTCCGCCGCCGCGCCATCCCGGGAGGACAGGGCTACCCGCTCAAGGAGGTGCACGATGCCCTCGGTGATGGGGAGCGCCGCATCGTCTCCCATCAGCGCCCGCAGGCGGGCCACGGCGCGCGGCTGCGACAGCTCCGGATCGTACTCGGCCTGGAGTCGCGCCATCCGGGCCGCGCCCCCCAGCTCCCTCACCACCTCGTCCACTGCCGGTCCCTCACCGCTCCGCTCGTGGTCCGCTTCGTACGACTCGAGGGCGTCGCTGTAGCGGCCCAGGGCGCGCGATCGGCCGATCTCGAAGAGCATTTTCCCCTCGCCTGAGGCGCGCGCCGCGGGCTCGAGCGCCAGGGCGAGAGCGAGGTGCCCCAGTAGATCGACGAGTACGGCTTTGCGCGCGCGCCGGGCGCGCAGGCGGGACAGCTCCTGATACACATAGGCCAGGGCCCGGGCGTCGTCGATGGCGTGGTGGGAGTCACCCGCATCCACCTTGAACCGGGCCGCGAGGTCCGTGAGCTTGGCGCTCTCCTGAAACAGGGACCGGGCCAGGGGCAGGGTATCGAAGAACATCATCTCCGACGTTTCCCCGGCACCCGCCAGGCGGCGCAGGATGGGCACGTCGAACTCCATCCCGTTGTGCGCGACCAGGAGGTCCGATCCCGCGAACGCCTTGAACTTTGGCCACACCTCGGCGAACGACGGCGCATCGGCCACCATCGCGTCGTCGTAGCCGTGGATTTTCGAGACTGCGGAGGGAATCCCGTGCTCGGGACGCACCAGGGTCTTGAACTCGTCCACGATCTTCCCGTCGACCACGCGCACCGCGGCGATGTCCACCACCTCGTTGGTCGTGGGGTCCCTTCCGGTGGTCTCGGTATCGAAAGCGACGAAACGCCGCATCGGGTCCTTGACGTCCCCGGCGTGGGCCAGCTGGAGTGCCTTGAACACCGTGAGCGCCAGGCCGAGTGATCCGGCGGCTTCGGGGCCGATGTGCAGATCGGCGGGACCGGAATGCCTTCCCGCTTCCGGGGTGGCGACGCGCCGCAGACCGGACGCGATCAGCATGCTCCGCAGAGCGATGCCGAGTCCATTCATCGGCTCGATGACGATTTCGCCGGTACCCGCCAGCACCCGCCCCAGCCCTTCGGCCAGACGGACGGCTTCCGGGAGGTCGGCGGGGTCCGACAGATCGTCGTGCCGGTCTTCGAGGATGTTGGTGTACGGGCCGAGCCGTTCCGACAGCAGCTCGTCGATGAGTCCGCCCAGGGTCTGCTGGGACCGGGCGAGGGCGGCCAGGTTCTCGCACTGGTAGATCAGCCGCCAGAGCTTCCGGCCTTCCGGGTCCTTGTGCGGCCGGTTCCGGGCCAGCGCGCGTACGGCGTCCAGGAAATTCGACGCTTTGGCCGCGCCATCGACCTCCTGAAAGAGGTCGACGGGGAGAACGCTCCGCGCGAGGGCGATGAGCGCCACCTGATCGGATGGATCCCGCACCACCCGTAGGGCGCCGATGATGGGCCCGATCACCTCGTCTTCATTGAGGGACCGGCCCCGGGCCATGCGGCACGGGATCCCCGCGCGGAGGAGATGGCTCTCGAGCAGGTCTCCCACCTGATGCTTGCGGTAGAGCAGGGCGTAGTCCCCCCAGCCGCCGTGGTTGCCGGCCAGGTCTTCCTTGAGGTCGGACACCAGCCACGACGACTCCGATTCTTCGTCGGCAAACCCCAAGGCGCGCACCACATGCGGAGACTCCCGCTCCGCGGAGAGCTGCTTCTGGAAGAGCTGCGGGTTCTCCTCCACCAGGCGGCGCGCGACGTCGAAGATCTGGCGGGAGCTCCGGCAGTTGCGGTCGAGCATGATCGGAGTCACGCCGTAATCGCGCCGGAAGGAGTCGAGCATCTTGGGGTCGGCCCCGGTCCAGCTGAAGATCGACTGATCCTCATCCCCGACGGCGAAGAAGTTCCGATGCGGAGCCACTCGTTTGAGGATGGCGTACTGCCTGGGACTTAGGTCCTGGAACTCGTCCACCAGCAGATAGTCCCACCGGGCCGAGATCTCGTCGGCGGCCACCGGATGATTGCGGAGCAGGTCATCGGTGCGGACGATGATGTCGTCGAAGTCGACGAGGTTTTTCTTGAGCAGGTAGTCGCCGTAGTCCCGGAACGTCTGTTCGTCCTTGGCGGAGAGCTTGAAGCTCTGCATCCGGCGCCGGGAAAACCGATTCAGGAGCGAGGTCCGCTCCTTCGCGTAGACCTTCAGCCGGGCCAGGATCGCGAGCTGGTACGGCTCGTCCGCCACGCCGAACCCGCGGGTCAGGCCGATCAGGTCCGCGTGCTCGCGGAGGAGGTGCAGGCAGAGCGCGTGCAGCGTGCCGCGGGTAAGCTCCTCCGCACGGTCTCCCAGCGCGTGCGCCAGCCGGCCGGCGATCTCTTCGGCCGCTTTGTTGGTGAAGGTGACGACACAGATCCGCGCCGGATCGATCCCCTGCGTGGCGATCAGGAACTCGATCCGGCTGATGAGGCAGAACGTCTTCCCCGCGCCCGGTCCCGCTACCACGAGAACCGGACCCAGCGGAGCCTCGATGGCCTCGCGCTGGCGGGGGAGAGGGGTGATGTCCATGGGGTCCTGCAAGATACAGAGGGAGGGTCTACACGAGCTTACTCGGTTCGGAGCGCCTGCATCGGGTCCACCCGGCTGGCGCGCCGCGCGGGAAGGAGACTCGCGAGGGTGGCCACGGCCAGAAGCGTCGCTGCCACGCCGACGAACACCACCGGGTCGCGGGGGGACTCGTCGAAGAGGAGCGGCTTGACCCAGCGGCTCACCACCAGGGCGGCGATGCCGCCGAACACCACCCCGACCGCCGCGAGCAGCAAGCCCTCCCGCAGCACGAGACGCACCAGGTCCCGGACCTCCGCGCCCAGGGCCACGCGGACGCCCATCTCATGCGTCCGCTGGGCCACGTTGTACGCGATAACCGAGTACAGGCCGATGGCAGCGAGCACCAGAGCCAACAATCCGAAGACTGTGAACATCGACGCGCCCAGCCGCCAGGAGCGGGTCTCGTTGCCGAAGACTTCCGACAGCGGGGTCACGTTGACGTAGGAAGGCCCGGGCATGAGGGTCTGAAGCCGTTTGCGGATGACGTCACGCGCGGCCTCACCCGACATGGCGGTCCGGACGAACAGTCCGCCGCCGCCCGTCGCGAACTGGTCCGATGAGACGTAGTAGAAATACCCGGGGTCCTGATCCAGGTCCTGCGATTTGACGTTCTCCGCCACGCCCACGACGTAGGTGCAAGGCACCGTGTCGTCACCCACCCTCACGCATTGCCCCAGGGCTTCCTGACTCGGCCAGAGGACCTTGGACATGGCCTCGCTCACCACCATGGCCCGGGGTGCGCCGGCGATGTCCTGATCCGCCACGCCGCGACCGCGCAGGAGCCGGGTTCCCATCGTCGCGAAATAGTCCGGGGTCACCGCGTTCAAGTAGAACGAACCGAGCCGTTCGGTGGAGTCGATGCCGGCCACGTGAATGTCCTGGTTCCACGAGCTCCAGAACGGCATGGTGACTTGCCGGGACACGTGCGTCACCCCGGGGATGGTCCTCGCTTCGGTCATGAGGCGGCGCCGCAGGGCGACTTCGCCGGCGCTGTCGAGCTTGACCCCGCGCATCTGCAGATTCACCACCGACACGGAGTCGGGATCGAAGCCGAGGGGCAGGTTGTGGATGTGGCCGAGCGAGCGGACAAACAGGCCGGCCCCGACCAGCAGCACCACCGAGAGCGCGCCCTGAAGCACCAGCAGGACGACCCGGGTGCGGGAGCGATGAATGGCTCCCTCTCGCGCGCCGGCTTTCAGGTCACCGGTCAAGTCGGCGCGACGCGTTTGAAACACGGGTGCCAGGCCGGTGAGGAGGCCCGCCACGAGTGTGGCCGCTCCCACGATTACGAGGGTACGGGGGTCGGTGATCACCGCGGCCTGCGCGGTCTTGGGCAAGAGCGCCGCCCGCAGAACCGCCCCGCCGAACTGCGCTATCAGGAGTCCTGCCGTCCCGCCGAGAAGCGCCAACAGCAGGCTCTCGCAGAGAAGTTGTGAGGCGAGGCGAAACCGGCTCACGCCCAGCGCCAGGCGAATGGCGATTTCGCGTTTGCGCTGAAGCGCCCGGGCCAGGAGCAGGTTGGCGACGTTGGCGCACGCGATGAGGAGGACGATCAGGGCCACGCCGGCGAGCCAGGTGGCCACCTTCGCCTCACTCGACTCGTTGGGTCCGCGCTCCGAAAGGATCGACGCGACGAAGCCGTGCGGTTTGGTGAGCGAGAGGGGCGTCCGGTCGCGGGGCGGGGACGCCGCGTCCTCGCCGCCGAGGCTCTTGATGTAGGCGGCGGTCAGGTCCGCATTCGCCGCGGCGATGGTGACCCCGGGCCGGCGCTCGGCCATCATGCTGGCCCACCGCCAGTGATAGGTGGACCACCATTGCTCGCCCCTCAGCCCGAGGCTCTTACCGATTTCGGCGCCATACGTCGCGATGGGGATGTAGGCCGCCGGCGGTTCTCCAGACCACAGTCCGACGAAGCCCCGTGGAGAGACCCCGATGATGGTGTACAGCGTAGCGCCGATCTGGATGTTCTGTCCCAGCACATCGGGCCGCCCGCCGTACCGCGTTTGCCACATGCCATAACTCAGCACCGCCACCGCGGCACCCTGGGGGAAGGTGTCCTCGGCGCTGGTGAAGTAACGCCCCACCGCGGGTGGCGCGTCGAAGAACCCGAAGAACGAGGCGCTCACGGCCCCGACCTGCATCTCCCGGGCGTCCGTGCCCAGGCCGATCGCGATGCTGCGGGCCGAGAATTCCGCGGTCCGGTCGAAGGAGTGGGTCGTGTTGGTGAGGTCGAGATAGCGGGCGTACTGGGTACTGCCGGAATTGAAGACCTTGCCCCGGTACGTCTCGGCCAGGTACACACGGTGAGTTCGACCGGCGTCCTTCAGCAGA
>DATMOQ010000162.1:0-2252 GCA_035568195.1 Gemmatimonadales bacterium | reverse complement strand
ACCCGGTGTCCCGGGCGGGCGCGCGGCCGGGCGACCGCATCTGGATCACCGGCGAGCTCGGCGGGCCGGCGGCGGCGCTCGCGGCCTGGTCAAGCGGCGGGCAACCGGCAGGCCGGGAACGGAAGCGGTTCGTTCACCCGGTGCCGCGGATCGCGGCGGGCCTCTGGCTCGCGCAGAACGGTGCGCGCGCGATGATCGACATCTCGGACGGCCTCGTCGCCGACCTCGGGCACATCGCCGCCGCCTCGGGAGTGGCGGTGGCGCTGGACGCAGATGCGGTGCCACTGCTGTGCGGTACGTCGCTCGCGGCCTTATCGAGCGGCGAAGAATACGAGCTGGCGGTGGCTTTGCCTCCCGCGTTCGGGGACGGCGACGCGGCCGGCCTCTTTCGGGATCACGATCTGAGGTTGACTCGAGTGGGGGAGTGCCGCGACGGGTCAGGAGTTCACGTCACTCTCGACGGCCGTCCGCTCGAGACTCCCTCAGGCTTCGATCACTTCAGATGATCCGGCTGCTCTGGTACTATCTGGTCCTGGTCTGGTCGAGCGTGATCCATGCGACCGGCACCATCGTGGCCGCGCTGCTGCGGGTCCCTTTCAAACCCGGAGGGGTCTACGAGTGGGGCACGAGGGACTGGTCGAAACAGATTCTGTGGGGCGCGGGGACCCCGGTCGAGATTCAGGGAGCGGACCGGATCCCGCGCGACCAGCCCGTCGTCTACGCCTCCAATCACTCCTCGATGTTCGATATATGGGCCCTCTCGGCCATCCTCCCGGGGTCGACCCGGTTCGTCGCGAAGGAAGAGCTGGGAAGGATTCCCCTCGTGGGCCCCGCGATGAAACGCGCCGGTCACGTGATGATCAACCGGGCCGTGAAAGCCAAAGCGATGGAGTCCTACGCGCAGGCGGGGGACCGGATCAAGGGCGGCATCTCGCCGATCGTCTTTCCCGAGGGGACGCGCAGCCGCACCGGAGAGCTGCTGCCGTTCAAGACCACGCCGTTCGCGCTGGCGATCGCGGCCCAGGTGCCTGTGGTGCCCGTGTACGTACATGACACGTTCAAGATTCTCCCGAAGGGCGCCTGGCGGATGCGGTCCATGCCCATCCGCGTCAGAATCGGCGAGCCTTTTTCCACCACGGGGCTGACGCTGGGCGATCGATCGGCGTTGAAGGACCGGGTGGAGGCGTCGGTGCGCGCGCTCAAGGCGCGCGTTGACGCCGAGGCCCCGGCTACCTAAGGTTCGGGCCACCATGAGCACGATCATTTCGGTCCGCGCGCGTGAGATCCTGGATTCCCGGGGCAACCCCACCATCGAAGCCGATGTCGCCCTGGCGAGCGGAGCCCGCGGCCGGGCCGCGGTTCCCAGTGGAGCCTCCACCGGCGAACGGGAGGCGGTCGAGCTGCGGGACGGCGATCAGCACCGGTACGGCGGCAAAGGCGTGCTGGAAGCGGTCAAGAACGTCAACGAGGTGATCGGGCCGCGGCTCGAGGGCCTCTCGGCCGATGAGCAGATCACGGTCGACAGCGCCATGCTCGAGCTGGACGGCACTCCCAACAAGAGCCACCTGGGCGCCAACGCCATCCTCTCCGTGAGCATGGCCGTGGCCCGGGCCGCCGCGGACGAGGCGGGATTGCCGCTCTATCGATATCTGGGCGGGCCGCTGGCCCACGTACTGCCGGTCCCGATGATGAACATCCTGAACGGCGGCGCGCACGCGTCCAACACGGTGGACTGCCAGGAGTTCATGGTCGTGCCCATCGGTGCCGAGTCCTTTCCGGAAGGACTGCGGATGGGCGTCGAGGTGTTTCACGCCCTCAAGAAGGTGCTGGCCAAGCGCGGGCTCTCCACGGCCGTCGGGGACGAGGGCGGCTTCGCGCCCAATCTTCCGCACGATGAAGCGGCGCTCGAGGCCATCATGTCCGCCGTGGAGGCCGCCGGCTTCGCCGCCGGGAAGGACATCGCGATCGCGCTGGACGTCGCGGCGTCCGAGCTGTTCGAGGATGGGAGCTACGTCTTCCGGAAGAGCGGCGGGGGCAAGAAGTCGGCCGAAGAGATGATCGCGCTTTACAAGGGGTGGGTCGATCGCTACCCGATCGTGTCCATCGAAGACGGGCTGGCCGAATCCGACTGGGCGGGCTGGGCCAAGCTCACCGAGGCCCTGTCGGCCCGGGTCCAGCTGGTGGGGGACGACATCTTCTGCACCAACCCCGATCTTCTGGCGCGCGGCATTGACGAGAACGTTGCCAACGCG
>DATMOQ010000161.1:0-2867 GCA_035568195.1 Gemmatimonadales bacterium | reverse complement strand
AGCCGTCGGCGCCCGCTGCCGGCGCCTGAGCGCCTGCTGCGGACAGTGGTGCGTCGGGTGCTGGCCTGGGAAGGCGCGCCCGACGCCCGCGTGACGCTGACGCTCCTCACCCCGGCGCGGATGCAGGCGCTGAACCGCCGGACCTTCGGACGGCGTGCGCCCACCGACGTCATCGCGTTTCCGCTCCCGCAACCGGACGGCTCGCTCATCGGGGACGTGTATCTGTGCCCGGCGGCGGCGCGCGCCTGGGCCCAAAAGGAAAACGGGGGCCCCGCCGCATTCCGAGAGGAAATGATCCGACTCGCGGTCCACGGGACTTTGCACGTGCTGGGACATGACCACCCCGGCGGCGCGGGCCGCACGCGGTCCCGGATGTGGCGGACCCAGGAGCGGTACGTGCGGCGCCTCACCAGGAGCTCCTGATGGCCGCCGGCGCCTGGCTGCTGACGGAGGCCCTCATTGCCCTCGTCGCGGCGCTCTGGGCGGGCGTGCTGGCACTGGGCGAGGAAGCCGCGGTGGGGGAGACCGCCCACACGCTCGCGGACGCGCCGCCCGGCGCGCGCGTTCCACTTCATCGCGGGCTCTATGTCGCGCGCCTGGCACTCCTCGTGCTTGCCGCGGTCGCCGGCGCCGCTGCCCTGGGGTGGTGGACGCGCGGGCTCACGGGCGGCATCGCCGCGGTGGCGGTGGCCACCGGATTCCTGTTCGTCATCGGGGACGCCCTGCCGCGGAGTCTGGCGAGCCTGGCCCCCGAGCTGACCGCGGCCGTCCTGCCGGTGGCCCGTCGGTCCCTCGCCGCCTTCGACTTCCTGCTCGCCATTCTGGGCTGGGCCGATCGGGGCCTGCACGGCCTGGTCCGGCTGCCCGCGCCCGCCTCTCCCGTACTGGGCGGCGCGCAGCGCGACATGCTCCTCGGCGTCTTCATGATGGCCGACACCACGGTGGCCGAAGTGATGACGCCGCGGTTGGACATCGTGGGCATCGACGTCTCCGCGGCGTACGACGAATTGCTCCGGGCGTTCAAGGAGAGCGCCCACACCCGGCTGCCGGTGTTCGACGGATCACCCGACGCGGTGCTCGGCGTGATCTTCGCCAAGGACCTGGTGCCCGTCGCCCTGGGGCTTCGCCCCCAGCCCGCGCAGTGGCGGGAGTTGGTGCGTCCGGCCGCGTACGTCCCGGAGGCCAAGGTGCTGGACGCGCAGCTGCGGGACTTCCAGCGGGGTCGCGCCCACATCGCCATCGTGGTCGACGAGTTCGGCGGCACGGCGGGGTTGGTCACGCTCGAGGACATCCTGGAAGAGATCGTCGGCGAGATTCGGGATGATCCCGCGGCCCAGCCGCCGACCATCGAACAGGACGGGGATCGCTTCTGGGTCCATGGCGGCGTGGGTCTCGATCAGCTTTCGCAGGCGCTCGGCGCCAACCTTCACAATCCCGACGTCTCGACAGTGGGGGGCCTTATCTACTCCGTGTTGGGTCGCGTGCCCCGCGCCGGTGAAGAACTGACTCTGGATGGATTCCGCGTGGTGGTGGAGCGCGTGGACCGGCGCCGCGTCACGCGCGTCTACTTCGAGCGTCAGCCTCAATGACCGCCGGCCTGCTGCTCCTCACCCTGGCGCTCCTCGTGGCCGCCGGCGCCGCGACGGTGGGCGTCGCCGCCGCGGTGGTCAGCCAGGCCGAGCTGGGGCGCTGGGTGCACGTGCGGCTGCGGGGCACCGGAGGGGCAGCTGCGACGACGCTGGTGGAGAATCCGGGCCGGGTGCTGGCCACCGCCAACGCCATCACGACCCTCGGCGTGCTCGCGGCGGGCGCCGCGGTCCCCGCGCTCTTCCTCGAGCTCACGCCGACCTTCCTGGGGATCCTGACCTTCGCGGTGGTGGTGCCGGTGTTCGTCGTCGCGTCCTACGTGGTGCCGCGGGTGCTGGGGCGCCGGTGGTCGGAGCAGATCGTGGCCCGCACTCTCCCGGCCATCAACTGGCTGAGCCGGGTCCTCGCGCCGTTTCTCCCGCGCCGCGACCCCAGCACGCGTCACGCCCTGGCCGCCATGCTCACCGGCGCGGGATCCGACGCCCTGGCCGGCGCGGACGAGCTCGAAGTCGTCTCCGGCGTGCTGGCATTCGCGGACCGGCCGGTGCGGGACGTGATGACGCCGCGAACCTCCATCGTGGCCCTGCCCGGCGGCAGCGCGGCCGGGGAAGCGGCGCACGTGTTTCTCGAGTCCGGATATTCGCGCTATCCCGTTCTGGGCAACTCCCTCGACGACATCGTGGGCGTGACCTATTCGAAGGACCTGCTCTGGCTCGATCCGAGCGCGCCGATCCCGGTGCGTCCGATTCTCACGGTCCTGTCGGGACGGCCCGCCGCCGACCTGCTGCTCGAGATGCAGCGCGGGGGAGCCCGGCTGGCCGTCGTGGTCGACGAGTTCGGAGGAACCGCGGGTGTCGTCACGTTCGAGGACCTGCTCACGAGGTTGATGCGCGATCTCTTTGCCACCGAACAGCAGGCGACCCACGTCGAAGAGGCACCGCTGCTCGAGCTGGACGGTGGGGCTCCCGTGGAGCGGCTCCGGGAACGATTCGGTCGGCCCCGCGACACCGGCGAGGCGCAGACGGTGGGCGGGTTCCTCACGCAGATCCTGGGCCGGATTCCGAAGACCGGCGAGCGGTTTACCGTCCAGGGTCTCGAGATCGACGTCTTGGCCGCCTCCACGGTGCGCATCGAGCGAGTCGTGGTGCGCCCCGGGCCGGTTCATGTCACCGGACTCGATTCCAGGGCTGACGGGTCCCCAGGAAGCGCTTAGCTTCCATACAGATGGAGACCGAGAGCTTGCTGGACGGACTGGAACGGCAGGACCCTGCCGCACTGGC
>DATMOQ010000160.1:0-3673 GCA_035568195.1 Gemmatimonadales bacterium | reverse complement strand
GCGGGCGTCGGCGCCGGGGAGCACCTCCAACCAGAACATCGGTGGGGTCCGGGCGGTGGCGTGCGGAGCGTCGGCCACCCAGGCGGTCCAGTGCGCCGGAACGGGTTCGGAGCGCGCCGGCCCCTACCAGTGGCAGATCCTGACGGAGGGGAAGGACTACTACGTCGACCCCACGCGCGCGTGGTTCGCGCTCGCCAGCGCCCTCGACCAGAACGACTATCTCGCGGTGTCGTACGTCCCGATCGGAAGCACCGATACGGTGGGGACCATGCCGCTGACGGCCAATCCGGACACCACCAAGACGGACACGCTCCGGCTGGTGTACGATCCGACGCCGTCGGTCACCGAGCGGTCGCCGGCCTTCCGCTTCGAGATCCGGAGCGTCTACCGGTTCGGCAGCGGCGACCTGACGCGCGAGACCACGCAGCTCGCGATCACCATCAATCAGCGGCAACGGCCCGCGACGTCGGGGCAGACCTACCTCCAGCTCCTGGGGCTGGCGCTCGCGACCAACCCGACCCAGTTCGACCAGTACAACCGGCTCTTTCCCCGGACCCGGGACCCCCTGGCAGGCGCGCCCCTCCGGGATCTCTACGTCGTCTTTCCCAGCCTGATCCCCTTCGCGGACTCGGCCAAGCTCCAGCCGAACGAGCGCAACGACTCCATGTACCGCACTCCGCGGGGCCTGCTGGCCACCCAGGGGCCGCCGTCCCTGTTCGCCCTGCAGTACCAGGCCTCCGCCGTGGCGTCGGCGGACCGCTCGACCCTGGCGCTCAACAGCTTCCAGATCCGGGACGGCAGCGAGAAGATCTTCGTCGGGGGAAACCAGCTGACCCGCGGCACCGACTACACCATCGATTACGCCACCGGGACGGTGCAGTTCCTGCACCCGGATTCGCTGTTCCAGAACGGCATCTCGCAGGTCCGGGCGCAATTCGAAGAGCGGACCGGATTTGCCGTGGCCCCCACGTCCATCTACGGCCTCGCGGGGGAGTACAGCCTCGGCACGGTGGGCCGCGTGGACCTCACCGGCCTGTTCCAGCAGCAGCAAAGCCCGTTCACCCGGCCGCCCCTGGGGTCCGAGCCCTCATCCAGCTTCATCGGCGGCGTGAGCACCGATCTCCATTTCCAGTCTACCTGGCTCACCGATGCCGTGGGCAAGCTCCCGGGCGCGCACGCGGACGCGCCGTCGTTCATCAACCTGAACGGCGAGCTGGCGGTCTCGAAGCCCAGCCCCAACAGCGCCGGGCAGGCGTACTTGGAGGAGTTCGAAGGCCAGTCCTCCCGATTCATCTCCATGGCCAACACCGACTGGCATTGGGGGAGCATCCCCACCAGCACGCGGGGGGCGGAGCCCTTCGGATTCACAGGCTCGTTCGATCCCGTCACGTTCTCGGGCGGCTTCGATCCCCGGTTCGCGGCCTTCGCCACCTGGCAGAGCCTTCCGGTCAACTCGGACGGCACCCTGGTGCAGTTTCTGCCGCAGCAGATCGACCCGGAGCTCCTCTTCGCCGGCGCGACGCAGAACGCCGAGACGGTCCTCTGGATGACGCTCAAGCCGGACACCGTCCTGGGCCTGGCGCACAACGGCCCGACCGACACCCTGATCGGCACGCCCAACTGGGTTCGCCCTCCCGTGGCGGGCCCGCGCTGGCGGTCCATCACCCAGGCCCTCTCGACCACCGGGGTCGACCTGACCCGCACCGAGTACCTGGAGTTCTGGGTGTGGGAGGACAACAAGCGGACCGCCCGGGCGCACCACACGGCGCTGCTTCTGGACTTCGGCTCCGTATTCGAGGACGCCCTGGCGTTCGTCCCCGATTCATTCTCCGTGAACCCCACCACTCACGACACGACGTACTACGGGCAGGACACCACGGGATTGGGGCGGCTGGATACGGAGCGCGACCCGGTCACCCACTCCTGGAGTGCCGCGATCAACGACGAAGGCATCCTGTCGGACCGGGTGACGCACGGCATCAAGAATATGAACACCGGGCAGATCATCGACACCCTGCCGCTCTGCAGCGCGAGCGTCAACGGCGTGGTGGCGCAATTCGCCTTCGGAGACCTCCGGTCCCGGTGTGGCCGGCATAATGGCGCCGTGGACACGGAAGACCAGGACGGAGACTTCCAGCTCGACTCGGTGGTGGGGGTGCGGAACCACGAAGACTTCGTGCGTTTCGTATTCCCCATCGGATCCGACAAGTACTATGTGCGGGACGGCGGCATGGTGCCGGTGGGGGCGGCGCAGGGCGGCGGCGCGGCCGGGTGGCGGCTCTATCGCATCCCGTTTCGCACCGACACCCTGATGCAGGGCGCGCCGAACCTGCGCCAGGTGCAGTCAGTGCGGCTCACCATCGTCACCCCCGAGGAGGGTCCGCCGGGAACCCCGCAGCCCCAGGTGTTCTTCGCGCTGTCGCGGGTGCAGCTGGTAGGCGCCTCGTGGCTGAAGCGCGCCGACACACCCATCCGGGGGATCGCGGGCGAGACCGGCGTGCTGGGCGGCCAGGTCATCGCGTCGTTCGTTTCGACCGAGAACCGGGACCTGGGCTATACCTCCCCACCCGGCGTGCTCAACGAAGCCGCGAACCAGGGCGCCAATCTCCAGATCGCCTCGACCCAGATCAACGAGCAGTCGCTCCGGCTCCTGGCCTCGGGCCTCCAGGTGGGCCAGCACGCCGAGGCATTCAACCGGTTCACCACCGAGGGGGACAAGAATCTGCTCAAGTACCGCGAGCTGCGCGTGTGGGCGCGGGGACGGGGGCCCGGGTGGGACGACGGCGACCTGGAGTTCTATATCAAGGTCGGCAAAGACGAGAACAACTTCTACATGTACCTCACGCCGGCGCGGACCTCCTCCTGGGACCCCGAAGTGGTGGCGCAATTCGAGCCCTGGCTGCTGTTGCGGGCGCGGATCGAGCAGGCCTGGCTGCGCGGGGATGCGCCGCACGTCTACGGGGGGTGCCCGGACTCCACGCTGGTGCCCAACGATTCATCCTACGTCATGTGCGACGGTCCCTACATCGTTCACGTGCACGATCCCGCCACGGCCCCGCCCAACCTGGCGGCCGTGGAGGAGCTGGCGGCCGGCATGCTCCGGGTCAACAACCGTTCGTTCATCGACCAGGCGGAGCTGTGGGTGGACGACATCCGGGTGAGCAACGTGGTGCAGGACGTGGGGACGGCGGCGGCCCTGAACCTGTCGGTGACGGCGTCGAATCTGGCCGATCTGTCGATCGACCTGACGCAGAAGGACGCCAACTTCCAGCAGCTGGGGAGTGACCCGTCGTACTCGACGGACGCGGGAACCGCACTCGCCGGCACCTTCCATCTGGAGCGGTTCCTGCCGCCGTCGTGGGGGATCGCCATGCCCCTCGCGGTGACTTACAACAGTACGTCCAGCGCGCCGTTCTACGTCCAGGGCACCGACATTCTCGCGGACGAGCTGCCCGGACTCCGCACCCCCACGAGCGTGGGACGGTCCGCCGCCCTGAGCCTCCATCGGGTCCGCCGCGCCGCCAGCTTTCTGGGGCGGTACCTGCTGGACCCGATCTCCGTGAACATCAACTACGTGAACGGCGATGCCCGCACCAACCTGTCGAGCGCGGCGGCCACGAGCTTCTCGTATTCCGTGTCGTATGCGGTCAGCCCGGGGGCATTGCGGGCCCGG
>DATMOQ010000159.1:0-8996 GCA_035568195.1 Gemmatimonadales bacterium | reverse complement strand
GATGAGGTCTCGAAATGCCTGCTGCTGGAGTCCGGCGTTTTTCCAGGACCACTGATAGGCGGGGCCCACGGCGTGCTGGACATAAAAGCCAAGCGCCGCCGTGTACGCGGGACTGGTGGGTGGCGGGGGCGTGTTGGGATCGGACCAGTACGTCCGCCGCGCGAGCAGCCACACCGATCCGTTGTAGGTACTCGCATCGGTTTCGGGCACGAGGCCGGGGCCGGTGCCCAGGTTGAATCGTCCCGACGAGGCGAATTTCTCCATCGTCTCGTAGTACTCGAAGATGGTATCCCGCCGGACGCTCGTGAATCCCCGCTGAGCCACCACGAAGGCGAGCTGGTGATACGCGTCCGCGCCGGTGTTGGCGTCGTGCTGGAGCTGGATATACCGGGAGAGGACATACAGCTCCACCGCCCCGTAGATCGCGGCGCGATCCTGGCGGCCGAGCGCCTGCCCCGTTCCGGGAACGAAGAGCGACGCGAGGGGGCGTACCCAGGCTTTGTCCCGGAGCGCCACGGAGTCGAGCTGGGCGCTGAGGGGGGCGGCGCTCAGACCGGCGACGAGCCCCAGCGCGATCCCCCGGCGCATCAGAAGATGAGGCTGAACGAAACGAAGGTGGGGTTGGTCGCCAGCAGATCCGTGCCCGACACAAACGTCCGAGCGAAGTCCAGCGCGATGCTGCCGGTGTGGATCCCCACGCCCACGGTGGGACCCGACAATCCCTGGCGGGTGAAGGCGTACCCGCTCCGGAGCCGGATCAGCTCGTGGTATCCCAGATCGAGGCCCAGGCGCATTTCCGGAGGGGCGGAGTTGTCCCAGGGCCGGTCGACGTCCGCGGCGAGGCGCAGGTCGACCTGATCGATGGCCTGCTGGAGTCCGACCTTGCCGGAATCCGGGATCGCGAGCGAGGGTCCGGGGCCGGTGTCGACGGGCCGGAAGTCGATCCGGTATAACGCGCCGAGCGTCAGCCGTGCGGGCAGCGGGTCGGCCTGGGCCGCGTTGTTCACCTGCAGCTTGAAGCCGATGTTTTTCACGACGGCGCCGAACCGGAGCGCGCCCCCCGCCCCGACCGTGACCTGCGCGCCGATGTCGAGCGCGTGGGTCAGGGCGGTGGAGCCGGACGGCAGCCCGGTGCAGTTGCCGGAACAATTCACGTCGAACTGGACCAGCTTGTAGGTCATGCCGACCGTCACGGCGCCCGCCACGGAGGTCGCGAAGGACGCCAGGTACTCGAGGTTGCGGGGGGCGATGTGGGCGAGGACGAACGTGCTGTCGACCTGAACGTCCTCCTCCCCGTAGTCGACGAGGTAGACGCCCAGTCCGAAGACGCCGATGCCCCGGCGGGGGACGAACATCGTGATGGCGGTGGTGGGGCCGGCCACGAGATTCGCGCTGTTGAGCGCGAACTCACTCGACGTCATGGTCGCGAGGCCGGCGGGGTTCCAGAACACCGCCTCGCCGCGTCCCTGCAGGGTGACCCCTGCCTGTCCCATCCCCACGCCCTGCGCGCCGACCGGGAGCAGCAGGAACAGCGCGCCGGCGTTGGTCAGCTCGGACGCGGACTGATCGCCCGCGGACTGCGCGCTGAGGAGTGAGGGCGGGCCGGCGAGCGCCAGTCCGACGGCGAGGCCCAGGGCCTGCCTAGAAGGGTGTCGCTTCATCCACGAGCATGACCGGAATGTCGTCTTCGACGGGGTACGACAGCCGGCACGCCGGGCAGACCAGCGCTTCGGCGGGGGCCATCCGGTGCTCGAGCGGTCCCTTGCACTTGGGACAGACGAGAATCGCGAGGAGGTCGGGCGAGAGACTCATCCGATGGAATACCCCAGGCGCTTGAGGGAAGATGCATCCGCGCGCCACCGCGGCATCACTTTCACCCGCAGATCCAGGAAGACGGGTTGTCCCATCAGGGCCTCGATTTGTATCCGGGCCTTCTGCCCGATGACCTTGATGACCTTCCCCCCCGCCCCGATCACCATGCCCTTCTGGCTGTCCCGTTCCACGTACACCGTGGCCCGAATATACACCGGGGTTTCGCCCTCCCGGAATTCGTCGACGGCGCAGGCCAGGCTGTAGGGCAGCTCCTCCCGCAGCTCGCCGAAAGCGGCCTCCCGGACGTACTCCGCGGCGAAGAAGCGGAGCGGCTGCGTGGCCAGGTCGTCATCCGGATACAGGAAAGGGCTTTCCGGAAGCTGGGCGCCGAGCGCGTTCCGGAGCGCCGCGACGCCGTCGCCGGTGGTCGCGGAGATGGCGATCCCCCCCGGGGGCGGCTGCAGCGCCGGGCGCAGGTCGCGCTTGGTGTAGACGGTGACGACCGGCGCCCGCGGCGCGTGGGAGAGGCCGGCGACCTGGGTGAGGGACGGCGCATCGCCGTCATCCAGGGGATGCAGGTAGGCGATCACGTCCGCGTCCGCGAGGGTGGCCAGGGCGGCCGCGCGCATGACTTCCTGGAGCCGGTACTGCGGGTCCAGGAGGCCGGGCGTGTCGGTGAAGATGAACTGGGTATCCGCGGTGGTGACGAGCCCGATGACGGGCAGGCGGGTGGATTGGGGTTTGGGAGAGACGATGGCCAGGTGCTGGCCGACGAAGGCATTGAGGAGGGTGGACTTGCCCACGTTGGGGCGGCCGACCAGGGCGACGATTCCGCAGCGGGGCATCAGGGAAACTAAATGCGGAACGCGGAAGTCGGAATGCGGAACTGTTCGTTCCGCGATCCGAGTTCCGCGTTCCGCGTTTGAAAGGCTGGCGGCGGCCTACTCTCCCACGGTCTCTCAACCGCAGTACCATCGGCGCTGACAGGCTTAACGACCGTGTTCGGGATGGGAACGGGTGTGGCCCTGTCGCGCTAGTCACCAGCCAAAGTTCGGTTAACGCCGTGGCCATGCCGCGGCGTTAACGACCGACGACCATGTGTGTGGGTTCAAAAAATCATACCGAAGACATCGAAGAGATCAAGCCACACGGGCAATTAGTACGGCTCGGCTGAAGCGCTCGCGCGCCTTACACCTGCCGCCTATCAACGTGGTAGTCTCCCACGGCCCTTTAGGGGTCTTGCGACCCGGGAGTGTTCATCTTGGGGAGGGTTTCCCACTTAGATGCATTCAGCGGTTATCCCCGCGCGACATCGCTAACCGGCGTTGCTCCTGGCGGAACAGCCGGGACACGAGAGGTCGCTTCGTCCCGGTCCTCTCGTACTAGGGACGACATCCCTCAACACTCCAACGCCCGCACCGGATACAGACCGAACTGTCTCGCGACGTTCTGAACCCAGCTCATGTGCCACTTTAACCGGCGAACAGCCGGACCCTTGGGACCTTCTCCAGCCCCAGGATGTGACAAGCCGACATCGAGGTGCCAAACCGCGCCGTCGATGTGAACTCTCGGGCGCGATAAGCCTGTTATCCCCAGCGTACCTTTTATCCGTTGAGCGATGACCCGTCCACACGGTATCACCGGATCACTAACGCCGACTTTCGTCCCAGCTCGAGCTGTCGCTCTCGCTGTCAGGCGCCCTTTTGCGTTTGCGCTCGTAGTGCGATTACCGACCGCACTGAGGGCACCATCGCGCGCCTCCGTTACCATTTCGGAGGCGACCGCCCCAGTCAAACTACCCACCAGCCACGGTCCGCGTCGCGGTAAGCGACGGCGTGAGATCGTTAACAAAACAAGGGTGGTATTTCACTGTTGGCTCCCCCCAAGCCGAAACCTGGGGATCAACGCCTCCCACCTATGCTACGCAGGTCATGCCGACGACCAATGGCAGGCTATAGTTAAGGTGCACGGGGTCTTTTTGTCCTGATGCGGGAAATCGGAATCCTCACCGATACTGCAGTTTCGCCGAGCTTACGGAGGAGACAGCCGTCAAGTCGTTACGCCATTCATGCAGGTCGGAACTTACCCGACAAGGAATTTCGCTACCTTAGGACCGTTATAGTTACGGCCGCCGTTTACCGGGGCTTCAGCTCACAGCTTCGCCTTGCGGCTAACCGCTCACTTTAACCTTCCGGCACCGGGCAGGCGTCAGTGCGTATACGTCGGCTTGGAATATGCCTTAGCACGCACCTGTGTTTTTGCTAAACAGTCGCTTGACGCGATTCTCTGCGGCCGGATTCGGCTTGGCCTGTACGGCCTCACGTACTACCGGCACCCCTTCTCCCGAAGTTACGGGGTCATTTTGCCGAGTTCCTTCTCCGTAAATCACTCGAGCACCTGAGGCTACTCGCCTCGCCCACCTGTGTCGGATTACGGTACGGTCACCACTCCTCCTAGACGCGGGGCTTTTCTCGGCAGTCGGCTCGCGAATCCCTTGACGGAGTCTTGCGACCCCTTCGGCATCGGCTCTCGACTATCCGGGCGGATTTGCCTACCCGGAAACGTCTACCGCCTTGCATCGGCACAACCACTATCCGACGGATTGCTCGCTCCTGCGTCCCCCCTCGCCATCAAACGGCTGAGTGGTGGTACGGGAATATTGACCCGTTTCCCATCGGTTACGCCTTTCGGCCTCACCTTAGGGACCGACTAACCCTGAGCTGATCGACATGGCTCAGGAACCCTTAGGCTTACGGTGACAGGGGTTTTCACCCTGTTTCGCGCGTACTCGTCGCAGCATCCTCACTTCCGGTCGCTCCACGGAAAGGTTTCCACCTCCGCTTTACAGCTCCCGGAACGCTCCCCTACCAGACGTTGGATCCGAAGACCCAACGAATTCTAAGCTTCGGCGGGCGGCTTAATCCCGACCATTCTCGGCGCGACCTCGCTGGACTGGTGAGCTATTACGCACTCTTTAAAGGAATGGCTGCTTCTAAGCCAACCTCCCAGTTGTCTCAGCAAGATCACATCCTTCGCTATACTGAGCCGCCACTTCGGGGCCTTAGCTGTAGATCTGGGTTCTTTCCCTCTCGCCGCTGGACATTATCGCTCAGCGACTGTCTCCCGGGCAGCATCGCACAGGAATTCGGAGTTTGGTTGGGGGAGGTGAGCCTATTCGGCCCCCGAACCCATCCAGTGCTCTACCTCCTGCGGACTCATTTCTCGAGGCCATACCTAAATATGTTTCGGGGAGAACCAGCTATCTCCGAGCTTGATTGGCCTTTCACCCCTACCCTCAAGTCATCCGAGCGGTTTTCAACCCACAACAGTTCGGTCCTCCACCGCCTTTTACGGCGGCTTCAACCTGCTCAAGGGTAGATCGCCACGGCTTCGGGTCTACGCCCACGTACCTGATCGCCCTATTCAGACTCGCTTTCGCTCTGCCTCCGGCCCTGAGGGCCTTAAGCTGCACGTGAGCAGTAACTCGCTGCGTCATAATGCAAAAGGCACGCCGTCAACAGACAACGAACCGAAGTCCGCCGCTGTCTTCGACCGCTTGTAGGCACACGGTTTCAGGATCTATTTCACTCGCCACCTGGCGTACTTTTCACCTTTCCCTCACGGTACTGGTGCACTATCGGTCACAGAGGAGTGTTTAGCCTTGGAGGGTGGTCCCCCCAGTTTCACGCGGGATTACACGTGTCCCACGTTACTCGGGATACCGCTAGGGGCCGTACGCGTCCTCCTACCGGGCTGTCACCGTCTCTGGCGGGCCGTTCCAGGCCACTTCGGCTTAGCGTCGTGCTCCCATGTCGCGGTCCCACAACCCCGGTGGTGCAAGCACCCCCGGTTTGGGCTGGCCCGATTTCGCTCGCCGCTACTTTCGGGATCGCGGTTGCTTTCTCTTCCTCCGGGTACTGAGATGTTTCAGTTCCCCGGGTTAGCTCGGACCTTGCGGTCCGTGACGCAGGTTGCCCCGCGCCGGGTTTCCCCATTCGGACATCCTGGGATCACAGCTTATTTGCAGCTCCCCCAGGCTTATCGCAGCTTATCACGTCCTTCATCGCCTCTCTGTGCCAAGGCATCCACCGTGCGCCCTTACGCGCTTGATCTCAAATTTTGATTCGGTTCTCGGTGTGATTCCTCGAACACCACACACACGGCACGTCGGTTGTCAAAGAGCACGACGCCAGTCGCCTGACTGACGTCGAAAGTCCAATGATCGAGTGTGGGAAGTGCGGGCGACTTCCGGGACCTTTCGGTCACACCGCACGCGGCATGACTTACTCGGCGATCCAGAAAGGAGGTGATCCAGCCGCAGGTTCCCCTACGGCTACCTTGTTACGACTTCGCCCCAGTCTCTGAATTGACCTTAGACGGCTGCCCCCTTGCGGTTGGCCCACCGGTTTCGGGTCCCTCCAGCTTCCATGGCGTGACGGGCGGTGTGTACAAGGCCCGGGAACGTATTCACCGCGGCGTGGCTGATCCGCGATTACTAGCGATTCCGGCTTCATGCAGTCGAGTTGCAGACTGCAATCCGAACTTAGCCCGGCTTTTAGCGATTGGCTCCCCCTCGCGGGTTCGCGACGCGCTGTACCGGGCATTGTAGCACGTGTGTCGCCCTGGACGTAAGGGCCATGATGACTTGACGTCGTCCCCACCTTCCTCCGGCTTAACGCCGGCAGTCCCCCCAGAGTCCCCGGCCGAACCGCTGGCAACTGGGAGCGAGGGTTGCGCTCGTTGCGGGACTTAACCCAACATCTCACGACACGAGCTGACGACAGCCATGCAGCACCTGTGCTGGCGCTCCGAAGAGGGGCCGATGTTTCCACCGGCTTTCACCAGCATGTCAAGCCCAGGTAAGGTTCTTCGCGTTGCTTCGAATTAAACCACATGCTCCACCGCTTGTGCGGGCCCCCGTCAATTCCTTTGAGTTTCAGCCTTGCGGCCGTACTCCCCAGGCGGGGCACTTACTGCGTTAGCGACGGCACCGGGAGGGTCGCTCCCCCCGACGCCTAGTGCCCATCGTTTACGGCGTGGACTACCAGGGTATCTAATCCTGTTTGCTCCCCACGCTGTCGCGCCTCAGCGTCAGCAACGGCCCAGCGGAACGCCTTCGCCACCGGTATTCTTCCCGATATCTACGCATTCCACCGCTACACCGGGAATTCCATCCGCCTCTACCGTGCTCAAGCCCGCCAGTCTGACCGGCAGCCCCGGAGTTGAGCCCCGGGATTTCACCAGCCACTTAACGGGCCGCCTACGCGCCCTTTACGCCCAGTGATTCCGGACAACGCTCGCACCCTCCGTATTACCGCGGCTGCTGGCACGGAGTTAGCCGGTGCTTCCTTTGGAGGTACCGTCACCCCGGATCGCCTATTCGACGTCCGGTATTCGTCCCTCCCGACAGTGGTTTACAACCCGAAGGCCGTCATCCCACACGCGGCGTCGCTGCGTCAGCCTTTCGGCCATTGCGCAATATTCCCCACTGCTGCCTCCCGTAGGAGTCTGGGCCGTGTCTCAGTCCCAATGTGGCTGATCATCCTCTCAGACCAGCTACCCGTCGTCGCCTTGGTGGGCCGTTACCCCGCCAACTAGCTGATAGGGCGCGAGACTCTCCGTCGGTGCCACCTTGCGGCGGCTTTCATCTCCCAGGGATGCCCCCGAAAGATCGTATGCGGTATTACCCGGCCGTTGGGCCGGCTATCCCCCTCCGTCGGACAAGTTTCTCACGTGTTACGCACCCGTCTGCCACTGAACTGGAGTTGCCCCCAGTCCCGTTCGACTTACATGTGTTAGGCACGCCGCCAGCGTTCGTCCTGAGCCAGGATCAAACTCTCCAATGAGAATTCGAAATAGCTCACCCGAACGACTGGTACATCTTGTCGTCCGAATCACAATCAGAGTTAACCCCTCACGCTACGCGTCTGACCGCGCAGCGCTCAATCGGGGCCGCACTCCACACGCTCGACCATCAGTTCTCAAAGAGCACCCCGCAAAAAATCTCGCGGGGAGAATCACATTCTAGTGGGGGTCCAAACCGGAGTCAAGGGGCCACATTTCAGTCACTTAGCACCCCCGTCTCGCACCCATCGGAACGACCACTTCCCCCACCCCTCGGACGCGTACTTAGCGATGCAGCACGAACGGATAGCTGCTGAACCCGCCGCCATTCAAGGTCGCATCGACCGTGTCCGCCTGCACGAGCGTCCCACCCAGGGTCACGTTCACAAATCCGTTGGCGTGCAGCGTCAGCGTCATGGAATTCCCGTTACTCGCCCCCGAAACGCTGAACGGAATGTCCCCTCCCGTCACGCTGGATCCATCGAGGTCGCCCGAGCCCTTCACCGCGCCGTTGTCGTCGGACAGGTTCAGCGTGAGCATCGCGGTCGCGTCTCCGCCCTGCCAGCTGCCGTCAAATGGCCCCTTCACGGCGGTGGCGGAATGACAAGCGGCCAGCGCGCTCAACGCCACGACCCATACTCGAACCTTTGTGATTGCCATGGTGAAAGTGCTCCTTGCACAATGGAACGTGCGGGATGCGCAGTTACCGAGGGATACTGCGTGCAGGTTGCACCGATGGCAAGAAGCGAAACATGCGCCCGGGAGGATTCGAACCTCCGACCCTCGGCTTAGAAGGCCGATGCTCTATCCAGCTGAGCTACGGGCGCGTGCCAAGCCACAATCTAGCACGCGCCCGTCGCTACACCCACGCCCGACCCGCTCCCTAGTTCGGCTTGTCCTTCTTCGGCTGAGGCCTGGCCGGCGGCGGCGCCGCGGGCCGGGGCGCGGGCCGCGGCTGCGGCCGGACATCGCGCGGTACCTCGACGTCCCGCATCGGCCCCGCGGGCTTCCCCTGCCGCAGGTTGTCGACCTGCTGCGGCTCGAGCGGACGCCCCGGATGCTGCTGGATCGCCTGCTGCCGAACCGCGGGCGCAGGATCAGGAGCCGGAGGAGGCCGGCGCGCCCGCAAGAGCGGCTGCGTCTGGGGCACCGGACGCGCACCCGGCTCCACCGGCCGCTCTGGCCGCGCCGGCTGAGACGGCTGAGACGGCTGACCGGGCTGCTCGGGCCGAAGCGGCTGCGCCGGCTGCGACGGTTGCGCTGGCTGGGCCGGTGACTCGGGCTTCAATACCATGGGCCCACGCCGCACCGGCACCGGGCGCACCACCGTGGTAATCCGG
>DATMOQ010000158.1:0-2924 GCA_035568195.1 Gemmatimonadales bacterium | reverse complement strand
GGCGCGGGCGCTGTCGAGATCCCGCCGCTCGTAACGCCAGCGCGGCGTGTACCGCTCCGCGTCGTCACTGGTCCAGTCGTGCACGCCGTGAAAGTCCACGCCGGCCGCGAAGAGGTCCGAGTTCCGCGCCAGCCCCAGCGCGGTGAGGTAGCCGCCGTACGAGCCGCCCCAGATTCCCACCTTCGCCGGGTCCACCTCGCCGCGCGCCGCCAGCCACTTCCCACCCGCCAGCACGTCCTGATACTCGGACGCGCCCGCGGACCCCGCGTGCGGGGGATGATGGAAATCCCATCCGTAGCCGATCCCCAGCCGGTAATTCACCGACAGCACCACGAACCCGCGGCTCGCGAGGTACTGGTTCACGGCGTAGGCGTTCGAGTAGTAGCCCATGTAGTGCCAGCCCAGGAGCATCTGCCGCGGCGGGCCGCCGTGCACGAAGACGATGCCGGGGTGCTTGCCCGTGATGGCGGGCTGCTCGAAGAGCTGGCCGTGCACGACGGTGCCGTCGGGAGCCTTGAACACCACCTTGCGCGGCACCACGAGCGCTTGCGTCGGGAAGTCCGCTGGAATCCGGTCGGCGCCGATCAGCTTGAGGGCGCCGCCATCCATCTTCACGGCCCCCGGCACCGGTGGCCGCTTCGCCTCGGCCGATACAAGGGTCACCCAATTGCCGTCTCCGGTGACGGCGGGCGTCCATTCCACTCCGGCTCCGGACGTGAGCGCCACCGGCGCGGCCCGGTCCACGGGCACCTTGAAGACATGCCGGCGGTCGATGTCGTCCGAGTCGGCGCCCGTGTTCGCGCTGTAGACGACGGTCTTTCGGTCCGGGGACAGCGCCTGCTGTTCGATCATGAACGCGCCCGGCGTGAGGAGCAGCGCGTCGCCGCCCGCGACCGGAACGGAGTAGAGGTGACCCCAGCCGTCGGTGCCGTTGCGGAACACCAGCCGGCCGCCGTCGGCCCACATGAGCCCTGCGCCCCCGTACGACGCATGGAGCGTCAACGGCGCCTTCCACACCAGGTGCCCTGCCCCGGTCCCCACATCGGCGGCCCAGATGGCCCAGGGCGACAGCCCACGCACCAGCATCGAACGGGGCGGCCCACCGGCACCGGGAAGTCTGACGAAGGCGATCTGATTCCCGTCGGGAGACCAGGCCGGCTCCATGTCCTGCGACGTCGAGGGCGCGAGGTATTGCAGGGGCGTCGAGTCGTCGGTAAAGACCGCGATGAAGCTGTGGTCGCCGCGATCGGTGACGAAGGCCAGCTTGCTGCCGTCGGGTGACCAGGCGAGCGACCCGTTTTCACCGCGGGAGAAGACGAGCTGGCTCGCCGGCTTCGAGCCGTCCACGGGAATGGACCAGATCTGGCCGCCCTTCAGGAATGCGACCACGTCTCCCCGCGGAGACACCACCGGTCCATCGCCTTCGACCAGCAGCTTCGGTGCCCCACCCGCCACGGGCACGGTCCAGATCCGCACCTTCGGCTCCACCGGACTGTGATCCGGATCGGGAGGGGGCGCATCCCAGTTGGCGTCGTGATCACCGCCCCGGACGTAGATCACCGCCTTCCCGTCCTTGGTGAACTGCAGCTGCCCCAGCTCCTGGCCGTCGTCCTGCGCGGTATTCGTCAGACGCCGCGCCTTCCAGTCGGGCGCCTCGGCCACCCAGATGTTGCGCGCGCCGTGCTCGTTCAGCACCCACGCGGCCGCCGCTCCCGACGGCGCCGTCACCAGCTCGCTCGGATACGGGTAGCCCAGCACCTGCGCCATGGTGAACGGTCCGTCGGCCGTGGGGAGCGCGGGAACCAGCAGCGCGGCGAGCGGGAGCAGGCGTGGCCAGAATGACATCGAGCCCTCGAGGTTGTCGACGCTACTCGGACGCGATCCGCGGGTCGGGGCGGATCATGAAGCTTCTCGTCTGGCTCTGCCCGTTCACCGTGAGCTTCGCGGTGAACGTGCCCGGCAGCTTGGGCGGGGTCGGCTGAGCCCCGCCCCGCGGGCCGCGGCGGCGTCTCCCGCCGTTCGGATCCCACGCCACCCGGTGCATGCCGGCCTCCGTCGACAAGGGCGCCGGAGGCACGCGCCACAGGGCCGTCGTGTTTGGAATGCCCTGAGGTTGAGCGCCCGGGGGAGCCTTTTCGGGAATGCTCGTGAACGACTCAAGTGACGTGCCACTGGAGTCGAGGATTTCGATGGTTACACCCGCCGGCGCCGTCTTGAGATAGTAGTCGATAAAGGCCCCATTGGGCGGGTTCTCCGCCTGAGGCTCGTCTTTCTGGAGCGGCGTGCCGTTGTCGTCCCCCTGAGCCACCTCGATCGCGTCCGCGGGCTGAAAGAGATACGCATCGGCCTTGAGCACGGCGTCGTCCACCTGCCGCAGGACGCTGATGTCGTCGACCACCCAGAAGCCGCGGCCGTGGGTCGCCACGATCAGGTCGTTGCCGTACACCTGGAAGTCGCGCACCGAGGTCACGGGCAAGTTGAGCTGCAACGCCTGCCAATGATCGCCGGCATCGAACGACACGTACGCCCCGCGCTCCGTGCCCGCGAACAGCAGGCCCGCCCGGTGCAGGTCCTCTTTTACCGTGTGGACGTACACGCCCGCCGGCAGCCCGGTGGTGATCCGCTGCCAGGTCTTGCCCTGATCCCGCGTCCTATAGATGTAGGGATCGAAGTCCTCGAGCTGATGGCGGTCGACGCTGGCGTACGCCGTGTTCGCGTCGACATGGGAGGCTTCGACCATCGTCACCCGGCTCCAGGCCGTCATCTCCCTCGGCGTGACGTCCTTCCAGCTCTTCCCGTCGTCGAGCGTCAACTGAATGAGTCCGTCGTCTGTTCCCACCCAGACCAGCGACGCCTGCAGCGGCGACGGCGCGATGGTGTAGATCACGCCCCGCTGAGTGTTGCCCTGATCGGCCGACGCCGTG
>DATMOQ010000157.1:0-4985 GCA_035568195.1 Gemmatimonadales bacterium | reverse complement strand
AGGCTCAAGGCCATCGTGACGACCGACATTCCGGCGTTCAACCAGGCGGTGGCGGCGCAGAACGTGCCGGCGGTGATCATTCGGTAGACCCCGGGCGCGACGCCGAGCGGGCGTGGCGCCGAGCGGGCGTGACGCCGAGCGGGCGTGGCGCCGAGCGACCCTGATGCGCCTTTGCGATGCCTATGGTCACGAGCAGCATCCGAGCCCGTCCGGGCCGCCAGGCAAATGACTCGGCATCGCTCCGGCGCATCAGGGTCGCTCGGCGTCTGCTGGTGTACAGGCAGCGCTTCCGAAGGCCGATTCGTATTTCGGGGTGACAACAGCCTGGAGTTTTTCCATGCGCCTGACGCAGTCGCTGTTTGCGCTAGCCCTAATCGCTGGCTGTCGCACGCCGGCGGGCCGCACGCCCGCGTCCGAATCGACGGATACGGCGGCAGCCGCAGCCGCCGACCGCGAGATGGGCGGGATGGGGGGGATGGAGGCCGATCCCCACATGTCGATGACGCCCACTTGGCCCCTCGCGGCCGGGGACTCCGCCCGGGCTCGGGCCCTGGTGGAGCAGGTGCGCTCGGGCCTCGCCAGGTACCGGGACGTGAAGGTGGCGCTGGCCGACGGCTACAAGGAATTCCTGCCCAACGTCAAGAACCAGCACGTCTACCATTTCACCAGCTGGCGCCACGCCGTCACGGCGCGGTTCTCCTTCGACCCGGCCGCACCCACCGCCCTCCTCTATAAGGAGGACTCCGCCGGAGGCATGACGCTGGTGGGAGTGATGTACACGGAATCTCCGGGCGCGTCCCTGGACGAGCTCAACCGCCGGGTGCCGCTCTCCATCGCCCACTGGCACGAGCATGTGAACTGGTGTCTGCCACCCCGCGACGCGCTCTCCCGTTGGCGGGACTCGTCCGGCGGTCGGCCGGTGTTCGGGCCTCTGGGACCGATCGCGACGAAGGCTGCCTGTGACAGCGCCGGGGGCCGGTTCCTGCCCCGGGTGTTCGGGTGGATGGTGCACGTCAACGCGTTCGCGGGCGATGACCCCAAGGTGATCTGGGCGGTCGAAGAGCACGACGCTCACATGAAGATGTGACGGCCACTCCCGGAGGACGGCCGCGCAAGCTCCAGCTGATGGGGCTCGTGGCCGTGATGTTCTTCTGCGTGTCGGGTGGACCGTTCGGTCTGGAAGGCATGGTGGGGTCGGTCGGTCCCGGCCTGGCCCTCCTGCTGCTCCTGGTCATTCCCGTCCTGTACACGATTCCCGAAGCCCTGCTCATCGGCGAGCTGGCGTCCATGCTGCCGGCGGAGGGCGGCTACTACGTCTGGGTCAAGCGGGCCTTCGGCCCGTTCTGGGGATTCTGGAACGGGTGGCTCTCCTGGGCCTACTCGCTGGTCGACATGGCCCTCTATCCGGTCCTCTTCCGCCAATACCTCCACTACTTCGTGCCCGAGCTTACACCGCTCGAGGGATGGATCGTCGCCCTCGCCGTCATCTGGATCGCCACCGGGCTGAATCTTCGCGGGACGCGAACCGTGGGAATCGCCTCCGGGTGGTTCGTGGGCCTGGTGGTGGCGCCGTTCGCGGTGCTGGCGGCGCTCGCCCTGGTGAAGTGGACGGGCCATCCCGGGGCGCACCTCACCCTCACGCCGTTCCACGCGGCGGGCACCACCTTCCTGGGCGCACTGGGGGTCGGAATCAGTCAGGGGATCTGGAACTACTCTGGGTGGGACAACGCGTCGACCATCGGAGACGAGATTCAATCGTCGGGGAGCACCTATCCCAAAGCGCTGGCGCGCGCGGTGCCGTTGGTGACGCTGGTCTACCTGGTGACGGTGATTCCCACGCTGGCCGTGAGTGATTGGCATGCCTGGACCGACGGAGCCTGGCCTGCGCTCGCCCGGACCATCGTGGGAGGGTGGCTCGCGCAATGGATCGCGCTGGCGGGAATGGTGAGCGCGTTCGCGCTGTTCAACGCGCTCCTGCTCGCGTACTCCCGGATTCCGCTCGCGCTGGCCCGCGACGGCCTCCTGCCCGCGGCGCTCGGACGGATGGACGCGCGCGACACGCCCCGCGCGGCCGTGGTGGTATCCGCCGTCGTCTACTCGGTGTGCGCGCTGATCGACTTCGGCGATCTGCTCGCGGCGGATGTCCTGCTGTACACGCTGGCCCTGGTACTCGAGTTCGGCTCCCTCCTGGCCCTGCGGCGGAAGGAGCCGACCCTGCGCGGGCCGTTCCGAATCCCGCTCCCCACGGCCGCCCTGGCCCTGCTGGCGACGCTACCGCCCCTGGTTCTGGCGGCCGCCGTGGCCCTGGAGCTGGGCGGGCGCACCGCCGGTTTCACCGGGGTCTTGGTGGGACTGGGACTCGCCGCCGTGGGGCCGGGGATCTACCTGGCCCTGGCCCCCCGCGCGGCGCGTCAGCGGGCGAGCACTGCGGGCAGCGTGTAGGCGCCCGGACCGTTGGCGGCGAGGAGGAGCGCCACGGCGATGAGTGTGAGGGGGTACTCGTAGCCGCCGTTGGAATTCCAGACGCCCTTGGCCAAATGCACGGTCTTGATGGCGACGAGCATGACCGCGACGATCAGGAACGCGCCCACCGGGGTCCAGAGGCCCAGCAGCACGAGCAGACCACCCACCGTCTCCCCGACCGCGGCGGCGGTGGCGTGGAGCCGGCCCGGCTTCAACCCCAGCTGCTCCATGAAGCCGGCGGTGCCGGCGATACCGTAGCCCCCGAACCAGCCGAAGGCTTTCTGGGTCCCGTGACCCACGAACAGCCCGCCCACGACGACCCGGAGAAAGAGCAGCGCCAGATTAGTCCACATACGACGGCCTCCCGTTGAGATTGCTCGAATTCGAGATAACTTCCCGCTCCTCCCTGGAACCACCCGGTGGCCGAAAGGGTTCCCTAGCCGATGGCGCGAAACGAGGCGGGCCGGGATCAGGCCCTGGAACTGTGGGTGGTGCTGGCCCGGGCCACGAACGCCGTGAGCCGGCACGCCCGCGCCGACGTCGCCCGGCACGGCCTGGCGGACGCCGAGTTCGGCGTGCTGGAAGTGTTGTTTCATAAAGGACCATTGCGGGTGTGCGAGGCCCAGCGCCGCATCCTGCTGCAGAGCGGAAGCACCGCCTACGTGGTGGACAAGCTGGTCCGGAAGAAGCTGGTTCGACGCACGCCCAACCCCCGCGACAAGCGGGGGACGCTCCTGGTCCTCACCCCCCGGGGACGCCAGCTGATGACCCGGATTTTTCCCGGGCACGCGGAAGTCATCCGGCGGGCGATGGGGGCGCTGTCGAAACGGGAGCTGAAGCGTGCGGCGGAGCTGGTGCGAAAGCTGGGGCTGGGAGCGGCTACAGTCCCTGATGAAACCCCAACGTGAGGGAGTGGTAGCGGAAGGCGCCGACGGTGTTCGACCCCGCCGAGTTGGTGAGCAGTCCTTCGAGGGTGATTTCGCCGCCGTTCCAGCTGCGCGCCAGAATGGCCGTGAGGTGCCACTCCCCCTGCCAAGGCGCCGTGGTGAAGACCTGTTGGCCTCCGAGGCCGCCGTCGGTCCGGAGACCCCAATGCCCGCGACGAATGTTGTAGATGACGCGTGCTTCGAGGACGGTGAAGCGATCGGGTGAGAAGTAGCCGTGGTTGGCGTTTGGCGTCCGGTACCCCATCATCCGCCCGAACACACCCACTGAAACGCCGTTCCCCAACCCGCCGAGCATCCCGACAATTCCCGAAAGCCGCCGGTTGCCGTCCGAGAACCACGTCCCGCCGGCTCCACCGGAAATCGAAATGGTGGATTTCGGATCGAGGTCGAAGCTGAAGTCGAGGTTATCGATGGTGAATCCACTGTCGATCAGCATCTTGGTCTCGTCGAACGACGCCCGGGAGTAGCCCAGCCCCAGTGCCGCGAACGGAGCCGGCTGCCAGGACAGGCCGAGCTGTGCCGTCAACGGCGTGTGATTCCCGTGGGTCGATTCGAGCTGGCGGACTCCCAAGCCAATGCGCCCTCCAAGGCGGGGCGCCAGCGTGGTGACCAGCAGCCCTGACAGTCCATAGCTCGAGTTGGTCGTGTCGACGGCGGTCGCGCGGCGCCAACCCGCGGTCAGCGTTCCGCGCACGTCCCTGAGGACCGGGGCCGAGAGCCAGATGTCCTGATAATAGAAGGTCTCGTTGTCCGAGTCCCCGGCGCCGGTGAACGACGTGCCGAAGTCCGGCCGCACGGCCGCGCGCAGGATCCGCTCGAGGTCCCGGGCCGAAGCGTCCCCCGGAGCCACGGCGCGGGCGCGATCGACGTACGACCGGGCGAGCCCCGGCTCGCCTTTCCAGAAAAGCGTCTGCGCCAGCCCCACCAGGAGCGTCGCGTCATCCGGATGCGTAGCGAGCGCCGACCGCCAAAGGCCCTCGGCCCGGTCCAGGTCCCCCGCCCAGGCGACGCTCTGCGCCCGCCCGGCCAGGGCGTCGACGCGTGTGGTGTCCTGCGTGAGCGCGGTGTCGTAGAGCGCCACCGCCGAGGTGGTGCGCCCGGCCCAGGACAGGACTCGGGCCTGCGCGACCATCAGGTCGGGGTTGGCGGGGTCGAGCTGACGGGCCCGGGCGAACCGGAGCAGGGAGCGGTCGAGCTGATTGTCCCAGCTGTCCAGCAGCGCCAGCCGCCAGAGGGCGCGCTCGTTGAGCGAATCGGCGGTGAGCGCCTGCTCGTAGAAGGCGCGGGCCCGGACGAAGTCGCCGGCGACGAAGGCCGAGTCCGCGCGGATCACCTGACCGGCGGCCGTGGCGGCGCCCAGCATGATTCCGATGGCCCAAAGAATCGCCTGTCTCACCAGCCGCTCCAGAGATCGCGGATGGCATAGTATGCCGGTTTCAGCTGCTCGTGGGATACCGGGACATCCCACCCGGACCACCAGTACGTGGCGCCAGGGGCCAACCGGTCCCGCTCCCCGGCCGAATCCACCGCCACGACCCCGAAGCGGAACCCGTCCGTCGAGTCGGTCTGAAAGTT
>DATMOQ010000156.1:0-3950 GCA_035568195.1 Gemmatimonadales bacterium | reverse complement strand
CGGTGATGAAGCTGGGGATGAACCATCCCCTCGGCCCGCTGGCGCTTGCGGACCTGATCGGGCTCGACGTCTGCCTCGCCATCCTCCAGGTGCTGCAGCGCGACCTGGGGGAGGACAAGTACCGGCCCTCGCCCCTGCTCGCGAAGATGGTGGCGGCGGGTCGGCTGGGCCGGAAGAGCAAGCGCGGATTCTATGACTATCGCGGTTGAGCAGCCCGACGTCTCCGAGGCGCGGAACGAGATCGTCGCCCTCGCGCGCGAGTTCGCGAAGACCCACGTGGAGCCCCATGCGGCCGAATGGGACCGGACCCATCATTTCCCCCGCGACGTCATCAATGAGCTCGGCAAGCTCGGATTCCTGGGGATCGCGACGCCCGAAGCCGACGACGGGCTGGGGCTCGATACCACGACGTACCTGATGGCCCTGGAGGAGATCGCCGCCGCGGATGCGAGCATCGCGGTGTCGGTGTCCATCCACTGCGCCATCCCCACCACGATGCTGCTCCGCCACGGGACGGCCGCGCAGCGCGAGCGGTGGCTCAAACCGATGGCGCGCGGGGAAATCCTCGCGGGATTCGCGCTCTCCGAGGCCGACGCCGGATCGGACGCCGCGTCGCTGCGCGCGCAGGCGGTGCGCGACGGGGATGGCTGGGTGCTGAACGGGACCAAGGCCTGGGCCACCAACGGCGGCACCGCCGACGTGATGATGGTGATGGTGCGCACCGACCGGCCCGAGGCCCGGAGGGGCGCGAAGGGGATCTCGACCTTCATCGTCCCGACCACGACGCCCGGCTATCGCGCCGCCCGGGCCGAAGACAAGATGGGGCTCCGGTCCTCGAATACCGCGGGCATTTTGCTGGACAACCTGCGGCTCCCCGCGGACGCCCTGCTGGGCGACGAAGGGATGGGCTTCGTCTATTCCATGGAGGGCCTGGTGGCCGGCCGGCTGGGCATCGCCACGCAGGCGGTGGGCATCGCCCGCCGCGCCCTCGAGCTGTCGCTGGCCTACTGCGCGGAGCGGAAGCAGTTCGACCAGCCCCTGGAAGCGTTCGAGGCGGTGCAGTTCAAGCTCGCGGACATGGGGACGAGGATCGCGGCGGCGCGGGCGCTCACCCACGCGGCGGCCGCGGCCAAGGACTCAGGGCAGGACGTGACCGTGCGGGCCAGCATGGCCAAGCTGTTCGCGTCGGAGACCGCGATGTGGGTCACCACGCAGGCGGTGCAGCTCTTCGGGGGCTACGGTTACATGCGGGACTTCCCCGTGGAGCGGCTGTTCCGCGACGCTAAAGTCACCGAGATCTATGAAGGCACCAGCGAAGTCCAACGTCTCATCATCGCCCGGGGGCTAACCCGCCATGACTGAATCCCGTTCGCCCGGCCTCTTCGCGTCGCTCGGCGAGCACAGCCACGAGCAGGTCAGCTTTTTCTACGAGCCCTCCACGGGGTATCGGGGGATCATCGCGATCCACGATACGACCTTGGGGCCGGCCCTCGGAGGCACGCGCTTCTGGAACTACACGTCCGACGCGGCGGCCCTGACCGACGCGCTGCGGCTGTCCCGCGGCATGACCTACAAGGCCGCGGTGGCGGGGCTGAACCTGGGAGGCGGCAAGAGCGTCATCCTGGGGGACAACAAGACCACCAAGCGCGAGGCGCTCTTCCGCGCCCACGGCCGGCACGTCGAGTCGCTCGGCGGGCGGTACATTACGGCCGAAGACGTGGGGACCTCCACCGCGGACATGGAGTTCATCCGCGCCGAGACCACGCACGTGACCGGACTGCTCGGCAAGTCCGGGGATCCGTCGCCGGTCACCGCGTACGGCACGTACCGGGGCATCAAGGCCGCGGCCCAGCACCGCTGGGGCTCCGACTCGCTCGCCGGCAAAACGGTGGCGGTGCAGGGATGCGGGCACGTCGGATACTTCCTCTGCAAGCATCTCCACGAGGAGGGGGCGAAGCTCATCGTCACCGACATCGACACCCAGCGGGTGAAGACGGTGACGCAGGACTTCGGCGCGACGGCGGTGGGGACCGAGGAGATCTTTTCACAGAAGGCGGACATCTTCGCCCCCTGCGCGCTGGGCGCCGTGATCAACGACGACACCCTCCCCAAGTTCAAGGTCGCGATCGTGGCGGGCGCCGCCAACAACGTGCTCGCCGAAGACCGGCACGGGGATGAGCTGGAGAAGAAGGGCATCGTCTACGCCCCCGATTACGTGATCAACGGCGGCGGGCTGATCAACGTCAACGCCGAGCTGCACGATTGGAGCATGGAGCGCGCCCGGGCCAAGGCGGGCGAGATCTACGACACCATTCTCCGGGTGTTCGAGATCGCCGCGGAGGAGAAGATTCCCTCGTACCGCGCCGCCGACCGGCTGGCCGAGCAGCGCATTGCCGCCGTCGCCAAGGTGAGGCAGAACTTTGTCTGAGAAGATCTGGGTGGGCGCCGATCATGCCGGGTTCGAGCTGAAGGAGAAGCTCGTGGCCGAGCTCAAGCGTCTGGGCTACGAGCCCGTGGACGCGGGGCCCGCCCGGCTCGACCCCACCGACGACTTTCCCGACTACGGGAAGCCGGTCGCGGAAGCGGTCAGCGAAGGGCTGGCGCGGCGGGGGGTGCTGACCTGCGGCACGGGGCTGGGTATGTCGTACGTGGCCAACCGGTTCCCTCAGGTCCGGGCCGCGGTGGTCTGGTCGCCGGAAATCGCCGCGCTGTCGCGGAAGCACAACGACGCCAACATTCTGGTACTGCCGGCCCGCTTCATGAACGAGAAGCAGGCCCTGGATACCCTGCACACCTTCCTCGACACGCCGTTCGAGGGAGGCCGGCACGAACGGCGGGTGGAGAAGATCGAGCGTGAGTGACCGGCGGGCCCCGCTCAAAGACGTCGATCCCCAGATTCACGCGCTCATCCGGCGGGAAGTGGACCGGCAGGAGCACGGTCTGGAGCTCATCGCCAGCGAGAATTTCGTCTCCGTTGCCGTGCTCGAGGCGATGGGGACCGCGCTCACCAACAAGTACGCCGAGGGCGTGCCGCGGAAGCGGTACTACGGCGGGTGCGAGGTAGTAGACGAGGTGGAGCAGCTGGCCATCGACCGCGCCAAGCAGCTGTTCGGAGCGGAGCACGCCAACGTGCAACCGCATTCGGGCGCCCAGGCGAACATGGCCGCCTATCTCGCGGTGCTGAAAGCCGGCGAGACGCTCATGGGATTGGCCCTCCCGCATGGCGGGCACCTGACCCACGGCGCGTCGGTGAATTTCTCTGGGTCGCTCTTTCGCGCGGTCCAGTACGGCGTGCGGGAAGACACCGGCCGCATCGACTACGACCAGGTCCGTGACCTGGCGCGGAAGGAGCATCCCAAGCTGCTGATCGCGGGCGGGAGCGCGTACGCCCGTGTGATCGACTTCCCGGTGCTCCGCGCCATCGCGGACGAAGTGGGCGCCACGTTCCTGGTGGACATGTCGCACTTTGCCGGCCTGGTGGCGGGCGGCGCGCACCCGTCGCCGGTGCCGCACGCCCACATCGTGACCACCACCACGCACAAGACGCTCCGCGGGCCTCGAGGCGGCATGATTCTCTGCCGTCAGGAACTGGCGAAGGCGATCGACAAGTGGGTGTTTCCGGGCACGCAGGGAGGGCCGCTCGAGCACATCATCGCCGCCAAGGCGGTGTCGTTTGCGGAAGCGCTCCAGCCTTCGTTCCAGGACTACGCGGCGCAGGTGGTGAAGAACGCGCAGGCGCTGGCGAAGGCCCTCGTGGCCCGCGGCTACGCGATCGTGTCGGGCGGCACCGATACCCATCTCATGCTGGTGGACCTGCGCGCCAAGCAGCTGACCGGGAAGGAAGCGGAGCAGCTCCTCGACCGGGCCGGCATCACGGTGAACAAGAACACGATTCCCGGGGACCCGCAGTCGCCCTTCGTCACCAGCGGCATCCGCCTGGGCACGCCCGC
>DATMOQ010000155.1:0-13845 GCA_035568195.1 Gemmatimonadales bacterium | reverse complement strand
CGGGCGTTCAGCGCGCGTTTGGATGTGGATTGGCTCATGCGCCGCGCCGAGATCCTGACGCGCTCCGCCAACCAGTCCTACGACTCGTTGTCGAGCCACGTATCTCGCTACGCCGCGACCCCGTCGGTCATGCCGGTTCCGGGGCGGATTTCGAGTCCGTTCGCGGCCGCCAGGTTCGATCCCGTTCTTCAGATCATCCGCCCCCACGAAGGGATCGACATCGCGGCGCCGCCGGGCACACCCATCATGGCGTCGGCGGCCGGGGTGGTGGCGAGGGTAAGCTGGGAGGCAGACGGTTACGGGAACTACCTCCTCATCGAGCACGGATATGGCGTGGTCACTCGATACGCCCACTGCTTAAAGATTCTGGTAACCCCGGGCCAGCGGGTGACGCGCGGTCAGGTCATCGCCCTCGTCGGGTCGACCGGAGAGGCCACCGGCCCGCATGTCCACTACGAGGTCCTGGTGTACGGGAAGCCGGTGGATCCGATGCGATACATCCAGCCTTCCGCAATCGCGGATTGAGCCGCCGCCGGCGTCACGTCAGGAGCTCCGGCGCGGGCTCCCGAGCTTTCTCCCCGCCCCGCCGATTTCGGAGCAACAGCACCACCCCACCCACGAGCACCATCCCGGCGCAGAGCAGCTGTCCCATGCTGAACGTGCCCAACACCAGGCCAAGCTGAGCGTCGGGCCCGCGAGTGAATTCGAGCAGAAAGCGGAGGACCCCGTATCCGCAGAGGAACACGCCCGCAACCAACCCCGATCGATACCACCCACCGCGCTCGGCGCGCCGCTCGAACGCGCGGAGCACCAGGAACAGGACCACACCCTCGACCACGGCCTCGTAGAGCTGCGAAGGATGTCGCGGGAGATGAGCCGGGTCGGCCGGGAAAATCATCGCCCACGGGACATTCGTCGGGCGCCCATAGAGCTCACCATTGATGAAATTGCCGAGCCGGCCGAAGAAGAGGCCGGGCGTGCCGGCGATGGCCAGCGTGTCCGCGAGTCGCCAGAACGGAACGCGGTACCGCCGGGCGAAGATGATCGTACCGGCGGCAATGCCGATCAAGGCGCCGTGGAACGAAAGCCCGCCGTGCCAGATCGCAAGGAACGCCAGCGGGTCTCCCAGGAAGTGACCGGGCTCGTATACGATGGCGTAGACGACACGGGCGCCCACCAGCATCCCAACCACGAGATGGCCGATCAGGGAGTCCAACTCCCGCCGCGTCAGTGCCAGACGGCCCTCAGCAATCCGTGACCGAATGATTTGGTACCCTACGACATAGCCCACGAGGTACATGAGGCCATACCACCGGATGGCGAAGGGTCCGATCCGAACGATCTCTGGTGGAATCCGTGGGTACGGTAGAATCACAAGACACGCCGATCAGGCCCGGACCTGAGCCCGTATCGCTTCCAGAGAAGGGCGGCGCAGAGATAGCCGACGAGGGCACCCGCAATGACATCACTCAGGAAGTGTGCCTGACTGAGAACCCGGGTCAACGCGCAAGCTGCCGCGAGCGCGTACCACAGCGGTGTCCCCCAAGGGAGGAGTCGGCTGAGCATGGTGGCGGCCGCGAATGCGACCACGGCGTGGCTGCTGGGGAGCCCGAGGTCCTTGGTCGCGAACGGCTGGTCGGTCCACGGGCGGAACACGTGGAAGCCGTCCGTAAGATTCGGACGCAGTCGGTGCACAAGAATCTTCGCAACCTCGCCGAGCAAGCCGGCCACGATGGGGGCGGCGAGGAGCAGCGCGCCCCGACGAACCCCTCCGCGTGATCGGGTGTCAGGCAGCGACCGATCGTGAGCGACGAAGACGGCGGCGACGATGACCCACGTCCACAAGTATCCGATCAGTCGCAGTAGTCGGCCCCAATCCTGGTCGTAGATTCGGGGGTAGGCGGCGTGGTGGAACACCCAACTATCGGCGAGGTTCGCCAGCGCGAAGAGGACGGCGACGCCAGCCGCAACGAGGGAGCGATTCATTCCTTGATCATACACGCGACGGCTTCGGGCGTTTGTCAGTGGGCCGGCGCGCCGGCGGCCACGGCAACTGTCGGAGCATTTTGCCTCGACGGAGCCACGTTGTGAGGTCTGACGATCGCCCCGGTCGCGGGGTGACCGTCTGGCGCCGGTATGCGCTGGCCGCCGTGCTGGCCGTCCTCGTCGCCGGCACCGTATGTCCGGGGGGCGGTCCCGGGAGCCGGGCGGTTCCGGCTGGGCAGCGCCGCAATGAGTCGCGGTACGTCGTCATGCGGGACGGCGTGCGTCTCGCGATCGACGTCTGGTACCCTGCAGATCTCGCGCCCCGACAACGCGTCGGCACCGTGGTCTACGCCACGCGCTACGGCAGGGCCTTCGCCCCGACGAGATTCGGACGCTTGGTCGGGGCCCTCGTGGCATTCCTCCGCCGTCGCCCCGCCGTGGATCAACAGGTCGAGGCGTTCAATCGATCCGGAATGGCCGTTGTCGCGCTCGACGTCCGCGGTAGCGGCGCGTCGTTCGGGCACCGCGAGATGGAATGGTCGCCGGCCGAAATTGCCGACTATGGCCAGGTAGTCGATTGGATCGTCGCCCAGCCCTGGTCGAACAGGCGGGTCGGCGCGGCGGGCGTCTCGTACGGCGGCAACGCCGCCGAGCTCTTCGCCGCCGCGGGCCGCAGCGCCGTGAAGGCCGTGGCTCCCCTCTTCAGTGATTTCGACCCGGTGGCCAGTCCCACCGCGCCCGGCGGCGTCCTCAATACCGGCTTCATCGAGGCCTGGGGCGCGGCGAATGCGGGCCTGGACGCCGGCGACATCTGCCGCTTCGGCCGCATCACCGGGCTCAAGTGCTGGCTGGCGCGTCGCATCATCACCGGCATCAAGCCCGTCGATGGAGATTCGGGTCCTGCCTGGCTTCGCCAGGCGACCCGCGCCCATGAAGCGAACTACGACATCTATCGAGCAATCAGGCTGGCGGCTTCCCCGCGCGACCCACTGCCGCCGTCCGGTTTGTCGGTGGATAGCGTGAGCCCCTGCTGTGGACAGCGGCGAGCGATTGCCCGCAGCGACGTACCGATGTTGGTTCGCGTGGGGTGGTTCGACGCGGGCACGGTCAACGGCGCCCTGGCTCGCTTCGCGACGTTGCCGAACGCGCAGGAGGTTGAGATCGGGCCGTGGAGTCATGGCGGAGCCCATCACATCGACCCGTTCCTGCCTGACGACACGCCGACCGAGCCCTCGATGGCCGAGCAGACGCGGACGCTCGTGGCATTCTTCGCCCGGCACCTGGGGGCCGATAGCGCCGAGGCTGCGGCGACGCCGTCGACGCGCGGGATCCGGTATTACACGATGAACGACGGACGCTGGCGCGTCACGTCCTCGTGGCCGCCCGCGGAGGTCGCTCTGCACCGCTGGTATCTCGGCGCCGGTCACGCGCTGGATTCCGTGGCTGCCCCGACTCCACCGGAGAGCGCCGAGGACCAGTACGACGTCGACGAGGCCGCCACCACGGGCGACGCGAATCGCTGGGCGACGCAGGAGGGCGGTGGCGACGTGGTGTACCCGGACCGCGGCACCGAAGACGCCAGACTACTCACCTACGCCACCGTGCCGTTCACACACGACGTCGAAATCACCGGGGTGCCGGTCGCGACCCTGTTCATCTCCTCGTCGGCAACGGACGGCGCCTTCCACGTCTATCTGGAGGACGTGAGCCCGACGGGACGCGTGACGTACCTCACCGAGGGCTCGTTACGAGGGCGGGACCGTCGGATCGCGTCCCCGGCGCCTTACCATGCGCCCGCGCCATTTCACTCGCTCTCCTCGGCCGACGCCAGGCCGCTCACTCCCGGCGCCGCGGACAGTCTCGTGATCGAGCTTCAGGCGACGTCGGTCCGTCTGCGGGCCGGAGATCGCCTCAGGCTGTCGATCGCGGGGGCCGACGCGTCTACGTTCGAGCGCATTCCCTCCTCCGGGCCACCGCCAAGGCTCCGAGTCCATCGCGGTGCCCCGTACCGATCGTCCATTCTGATTCCGATGCGCCTTCTGCCGCCTTGAGTTCGTGCCCGTAGCACGAAAACGACCGCGGCGAAACGGTCGAAGCTCAATCCCTATGGACACGCCCGCCAGGCCGGAAGCTCGCGAGAACCGGGACCAGGATCAGAATTGCCACGGTCGTGGTGAGCATCGCGCCCACTACGACCCGCGCCAGGGGCTGCTGGGCCTGCGCCCCGATCCCGGTCGCGACCGCAGCCGGCAGTAGCCCAAGCCCTGCGGCGAGACACGCCATCAGAATCGGGCGCATTTCGAGCAAGGCACCGCGCTGAACAGCCCCTTCGAAGGCCTCCCCGCCCCCCTGCCCCGCCGCGGCCCGACGGATGCCGGCCAGGAACACACAGCCGCCGAGCGTCCCCACGCCCAGCGCCGAGGTGAACCCCACGGCGGCGGACACGCTGAACGGCGTGCCGGTGACCCAGAGGGCGAAGACTCCACCCGTCGCGGCGAGTGGAAGAATCCCCAGAACGATCAGGGCGTCCCGCCACGAGTTGAACATGGCGTAGAGCAGCCCGAGAATCAGGGCCAGCGTCACCGGAATCACCACGGCGAGCCGGCGCTCCTCCCGGCGCAGACTGTCGTATTCCCCGGCCCACGCGTAGTGATATCCTGCCGGCAGCACGACCGAACGCGCGAGCCGACCCTCGACGTCCTTCATGGTCGACGCCAGGTCGCGGTCCCGCACGCTGAACTTGACCGGGATGTATCGCTGGCCGTTCTCCCGGTAGATCATGAAGGCTCCCTGCCTCAGCTCGACGTGCGCCGCTTGCCCCAGCGGGACCTGACGTCCCTCGGGCGTCGGGAGGAGAATGTGTCCGATGACCTGGGGCGTCTGGCGGAACAGGGGTGCATACCGTACGACGAAATCGAACCGCCGATCACCTATCAGGATCTGCGTGACGGCCAGTCCACCGACCGCCGCCTGCACCGCCGCATTCACGTCCGCGCCCGCCAGTCCGTAGCGGGCGCTGGTTTCGCGGTCGACCGTCACGAGCAGCTCCGGCTGGCCGGTCTCCTGAAAGACCCCGGCATCCTGCACGCCGGGGGTCCGGGCCATGGTGTCGCGGATCTGGGCGGCGAGCGTGGCCAGCACGTCGATATCCGGACCGAAGAGCTTCAGGGAATTCTCACCCTTCACACCCGACATCGCCTCCTCGACATTGTCCTCGATGTTCTGCGAGAATCCGAAGTCGACGCCGGGGAACCGGCCGAGGCGGGACGCCATCTGCTGCACCAAGCCAGCCTTGGTCAGCCCGGCGGGCCATTGGGACGGGGGCGACAGTTGGACGTCGAACTCGATGTTGTTGAAGGTCGTTACGTCGGTGCCGTCGTCGGGACGCCCCATCTGCGATACCACGCGGGTGATCGCGGGAAACTGACGGAGCGTCCGCCGGATGTCGCGCGCGAGAGCCGATGATGCCTCGAAGGAGATGTCCACGGGAAGGGTGGCCCGAATCCAGAGATTGCCCTCCTCGAGTTTGGGCATGAATTCCGCGCCCACGAGGCGCGTCAGCAGGAGCGCGATTGCCAGCCACGCCCCCGCCACGCCTGACACCAGCCGCCGGCGCTTCATCACGATCGGGAGAAGGCGCGCGTACCACTCCCGGACGCGCCGCACCACCGGAGTCGCGGCCTCCTCCGGCCCGGTCTTCGTCTCAGCCCAGGACGCCAGCACCGGTGCGGAGGTGAGGGCGAACAGCAGGGCGCCGACGAGCGCGAAACCGTACGTCACCGACATGGGCGCGAAGATCTTCCCGGGGACGCCCCGCATCGTGAAGAGAGGAATAAAGGCCACCAGTATGATGACGGTGGCGAACAGCACGGGCCTCGCCGCCTCCGCAGTAGCCCGGCCGATGACCAAGCCCGGCGGCTCCTCCAGACTGCGCGTGCGCAGCTGCCGGAACACGCTCTCCATGACCACGACGGCCGCTTCGGCCAGGATGCCGAAGTCGATGGCCCCGATCGAAATCAGATTGGCCGAATAGCCGGTCAGCACGAGGAGCGTGAACGCGAATAGAATTGCCGCGGGTATGGTCATCGCGGTAATCACCGTGATGCGCACGTCCCCGAGGAACACCAGCAGCAAGCCGCCCACCAGCAGGAGGCCGAGCACCACCACCTGCTCGACGGTCCGGGTGGTCACGTGAATCAGATCGGTGCGGTCGTAGATGGTCCTGAGCTGAACCCCCGGCGGGAGGAGACCGTGATTCAGCGCGTCAATCCGCTCGCGCAGGAGTTTGAGCGCGGGAAGCGACTGCTCGCCCCGTTGCAGCAGCACGGTCCCTTTGACGATGTCATCGATGCTATCCATCCCCACCTGGCCGAGACGAGGCTGGTATCCTTCGTGCACCGCGGCCACGTCCTTCAGATAGACCGGCACCCCCTGCCGCTCGGCCACCACGACGTTGCGCATGTCGTCGAGCGTCTGGAGCAGGCCGATCCCGCGCACGTTCACGCTCTGATCGCCGACGGTCAGGTAGTTGCCGCCGACGTTTGCGTTGCTCGCGGCGACGGCGGCAATGACTTGCGGCAGGGTCACGCCCCGCGCGAGGAGCGCGCCGGGGTCCACGTCCGCCTGAAACTGGCGCGTGGTGCCCCCGAAAGTCGTGACGTCGATGATCCCGGGGACCTGCTTGACCTGGCGGACGACGTCCCAGTCTTCGATGGCCTTCAGCTCATTCAGCGCGTATCCCGGGCCCTCGAGCCGGTACCGGTAAATCTCCCCTACGGTCGACCACGGCGAGAGCACGGGCGCGAGCCCGTCGGGCAGACTCAGCGACTGGAGCCGATTGAGGGCCTCCTGACGGTCGGCGATATAATCAGTGCCGTAATCGAAGTAAAGCTTGACGTCACTCAGGCCGAAGAGGCTGATGGAGCGCGTAAACTGCAGGCCGGGGATCCCGAATAGTTGGGTCTCCACCGGGATCGTGACCAGGCGCTCCATCTCCTCCGCGGACCAGGAGGGATTCTGGGTGATGAACTCGATGAGCGGTGGCGACGGGTCGGGATAGGCTTCGACGTCGAGGCGCGTGAGGGCGAATACCCCGACGGCGAGCCAGGCACCCAAGGCCACCGCCATCAGAGGGCGGTAGCGGATGAGCAGCTGCACCAGCCGGTTCACGCCCGACCTACGAACTCGCGGCGGTGGCCCGCAGCAGCTCCGCTCCCTCGACCGCGATCGTATCCCCCGCGGCCAGTCCGGCCGTCACTTCGACACGGTCCCCCGCATCCGCTCCCAATACGATATCCCGCCGCTCGAAATGGCCCGGACTCTTCTGTACGAAGACGTAGGCTGAAGTGCCGGCCACGAGAACGGCGCGCCGCGGGACCACCACGGCCACCCGCCGGCCCCGGACCACGCGGATGGTCACGAACATGGCGGGCTTGAGGCGTCCGTCTTCGTTGCGGAGCACGATTCTGATCTTGAGCGTGCGGCTCAGGGTGTCGACGACGTCGCCCACCGTCGCGACCCGAGCCTCCCAGTGGGCGCCGGAGTACGCGGGGGCGGAGACCTCCACGGGATCTCCCATCCGGATCCCCGCCACGGCATTCTCGTACACGTCCCCCACCGCCCAGACCGTGGAGAGATCGGCCACCGTGCACAGGGGGGTCGCGTTGTCGAGTGACTTGACGTATTCCCCTGGCGCGGCGCCCACATCGAGCACCACACCGGACCGGGGCGCGGCGACGGCGATGACGTCGGACGTTCCTGCGGTGTCCACACCCAGCAGTTGCATCCGCTCCTGCGCGCTCTCGAAGTTGGCCGCGCCGGTCACGTCGTCGGCCTGGGCCTGCTGGTAGTCCCGGAGAGGGATCGCATCGTTTTGGAAGAGAAGCCGGGACCGGTCGAGCGCCTGGCGCTTCACTCGAGCGTCCGCCTGAGCCTGCCGGTACGTCGCCCGTGCGGCGGCGACATCGCTCGACACCAGCGTGGCGAGCGACTGTCCTTCGTGCACCGAATCCGCCGGGTGCACGGAGACGGCCACGAGTCTCCCGCTCACTGGCGCGTACACGCGGACGACGCGGGCCGGATCGGCTTCGATCTGCCCGTTCACATCGAGGTAGTCCGCCACGGAGGCCAGGCGCGCCACGTCGGTTCCGATCCCGCTCGCGTCTTCCGGCAACGCCACTTCGCCGGGGGTCGCACCGGACGGGTCCGATCGGGTGCTCCCCGAGCGGGAACACCCGATCGCCGACAGAGCCACGAACGCGGCGCCGATCCCGAGGATACCGGCGACTCTCATCGCGCCACCCGCTCGCGCCACACTTCAACCACGCTGTCCTTTTGTTCGACCCAGGCGAACAGCTCGAGCGCACGGCCAGCGTCGGCGGGCTCCGGGACCACGCGGAAGTAGCGGCAGGCCGGGAGCGATCGACTGCGGCGGAAAGCGAAGCACAGCAGATGGCGCGCGCCGGACCCTCCGTAGATGCGATACGGGCCCCAGGGCGAGCTGCGGATGACGCCGACGGCGCCGATGAACATTTCGGTCACGAGGCCGTCGGCCGCGAACCGGAACACTGTGGTATCGGGTGAGCCCGGGGCGGCCAGTGGCACCCATTCGCCCACGATCCCGCTTTGGCTCGGAGTCAGTCGCGGACCGGCGGCCCACGGCGCGCAGGCCGCGACGAGAGGGATCGAGACGATGGAAGCGGGCAGGCGCATCGCTCCACGATACGCCGTTGGGCCGTTGGGAATCGACTAAGAAATGGGACGCGGCCGCTAAGAATCCGCTAAGACGTCCACGGCCGGGAGGCGCAGGATGAATGTGCTGCCGCCGCCCGCCCGTGGTTCGTAACTGAGCGACCCGCCCTGGAGATCTGCGAGACGCCGCGCGATGGAGAGTCCGAGCCCGGCGCGATCGACGTCGGGCCGCGCGTTGGCGGCCCGGAAAAACGGTTCGAAGATCCGCTCCCGGTCCCCTTCGGGAATGCCGGGGCCCCGGTCTCCCACGGTGAACACCAGTGAGGGCCCCTCCCGCTCAACGCCCAACTCGACGACCGACGGAGGCGCGCTGCACCGGAGCGCGTTGTCGACCAGGTTGTTGAGGATCCGCACGGATTGCACGAAGTCGAAGCGGCCCACCAGCGCCGGGCGGCCGGTATCCACGCGGGTCACCAGGCGCCCGGTCGGCGGGGCGGCCGACTCCCTGCCCACTACCCCGATCAAGTCCTCGGCCGTGTTCTCCTCGGCCGTGACCGGAAACGCCCCGCCCTTGAGCCGCGACAGGTCGAGCAGGTTTCCGACCAGACGTCCGAGCCGATCCGCCTGGGCTACGACGATGGTCGCGTTCTCGTCGCCACGGAGCGCCGAGTCCTGCGCCAGGGCCTTGATGGTGGTCAACGGCGTTCTCAGATCGTGCGACAGGGACTCGAGGAAGACGTCCTTCATCCGGTCGGCCTCGCGGACCGCCTTCGCGTGTTCGGCGGCGGCCACCAGACGCTCGCGCTCTTCACTCAGCTCGGCCACCTCGTCCGCGCGGCGCCGGGCCTCGGTCGCTTCGGCGCGGGCCTTGGACAGAAGGTGCGCGACCACCACCGCGGTGACCAGGAAGGACAACAGGACCACCCAGTCCAGGAGTTTCCCAACGGTGAGCTGGTCGTACGGGAGCTGAAAATAGAAGTCGATCAGCAGGAACGCGGCCACCGCCAGAGTGAACCCCAGCCAGCGGCCGCCACCCACGGATCCTCCAAGGACGATCAGCAGATATGTGAGCACGACGTGCGCCTGGTCGATGTCGTCGCGACTCCGATGCAGCACGAGCGTCACGCCGCAGAGAACCGCCGTCCACAGCAGGGCGGGTCCGAGACGGCGGGCGATCATCATCGTGAAGCGGCCTCGAAGCGGTAACCCACCCCGGGCTCGGTGATGATCGCCTGCGGGCGGGAGGAATCCAGCTCGATCTTTCGCCTGAGGTTCGTGATATGGACACGGAGGTACTGCTTGGGATTGCCGAACTGGCGGCCCCAGACGGCGTTGAAGATCTGCTGGTGCGTCAGCGTGCGGCCGGGCTCCCGGGCCAATGCGCACAGGATCTCCCATTCCAGGGGCGTTACGCGGATCGGTTTGCCCCGGCGCGACACGGTGCGAGCCCGGAAGTCGATGGACAGGCCGTCCCCGGTCTCGAGCGCGGGGCCGACCGGATCGGGTGGTGTCCGCGCGCGCCGGAGCTGGGCCTGCACCCGCGCCGCAAATTCGAGGAGGCTGAAGGGTTTGGTGATGTAATCATCGGCGCCGGCATTGAGCAGCCGGACCTTTTCGTCCTCGGCGTGCCTGGCGGACAGGACCACGATGGGCATGGTCGCCCAGCGACGGAGCTCGGTGCAGACGTCCAGGCCCGCCATGTCCGGGAGGCCGAGGTCCAGCACCACGAGCTCCGGACGTTCGGTGGCCGCGAGGTCGAGCGCCTGCGATCCCGTGACCGCCTCGAGGACGCGGTCCGCCGTGCCGCGCAGCGCGTTCTTCACGGCGCGCCGGATCTGCGGTTCGTCGTCGACCACCAGGATGGCGCGCGCGGCATCGAGGGACGATCCGGGTGTGGAAGACATGGCGTGAATGTACGGAGCGCGAACGAGGGGATGACGTCGGGCGTACCAGCCTGCGACGTCTACTGAGAAACTCACAATGAAACTCATACCTCGGGAGCAATCGAGAACCCCCGCTAACCGTATGCGCAGAGAGGCCGCCTCGCGGCGGCCTCTCCGTCCTCACGATTCTCCTGAGACTCTGCAGTGCTACTGCTCCACAATCGCGTTGCCCGCCAGCGTGACGGCGGTCTGCGCGAGCAGTCGTCCGTTGGCTGACGCGCCGGTGTTCAGCGTGATCGCCGTCTGCGACATCACCACGCCCTCCATGTGGGCCGTCGTGCCGAGGCTCACGATACCGGCCACCTGCCAGAAGACGTTCTGCGCCTGCGCCCCACCGGTCAGAACGACCCGCGCCGCGGCGGCCTGAGTTACGCCGCCCGCGATCTGAAAGATCCAGACATCCGTGGCGCTGCCGTTGAGCGTCACATTCGACGCGATGGTCACCGCACTCGACCACTTGTAGAGGCCGGGCAGGAGCGTGAGCCCTCCGATGTGCCCGGTGGCCAACTCGGTGTAATCCGGCGAGGTGCGTCCGGCCGCGTTGGTATAGGCGGTCTGCATGTCGCCGATCGCCGTAGTCAGGTTCGCCGGGGTCGGGACCGCGTAGTTGGCGGCATAGACGTTCCCGGTCACCTGGGTGGAGGTCGCGAACGCTCCACCGGCAGGAAGGTTAAGGGCAAATCCCGTGATGAAGCTCGCGGCCGCCGGACTGAGTCCAAGGTTTCCCGTAATCGCGGACGTGGGAACCGTGGAGATCCCCGTCTTGGCGAGAATCACGTAGGTGCCGGCCGTACCCAACACCACCGCCGCGGGGCCATGCGACGCGGCGGGCACCAGGACCGTCCCGGCGCTCGAGACGCTCCCACTGGTCGCCTGGATCGTGTTGGTGAACGTTCCGGCGGTGACACCCGCCGTGAACAGACCGGTGCTGCTGATGGAGCCACCACCTGCGACCACCGCCCAGACGGGCGTGATCGTGACGACGTTCCCGTGGGCGTCCTTGCCGACCGCCGTAAACTGCTGCGTCATGTTCGCCGGCACGGTCACGGAGTTCGGGGTGACGGTGATCGCCGCCAGTGCCCCGGGCCCCGTGGAAGACGAGCTGCAGGCCGCGGCCAGGGCGCCGACGAAGAGGACGGCGATCGCGACCCGGGCGATCCGCCCAGGCGACAGCGCCCGTAGAACTCGATTCTGCATGGGGATTCTCATGGCTTGCTCCAAACATCAAGGGTGTGAAACATCGGGTGACGGGAGACTCTCCTCGTGGAGAGTCCCCATCGGTTCCGCTACTGTTCGACGATCGTGTTGCCCGCGAGCGTGACCGCGGTCTGAGCCAGGAGCCGGCCATTCAGCGACGCGCCCGTGTTCAGTGTGATCGCGGTTTGCGACATGACTTCACCTTCCATGTGTGCCGTCGTGCCGATGCTCACGATGCCGGCCACCTGCCAGAACACATTCTGCGCCAGGGCGCCGCCGGTCAGGACGACTTGCGCACCGGATGCCTGCGTGACACCGCCGGCGATCTGGAAGATCCAGACGTCGTTGGGGCCGCCGCTGAGGGTGACGTTCTTCGGGATAGTGACCGTGTTCGACCACTTGTAGAGGCCCGCGGGGAGGGTCAAGCCACCGATATTCCCGGAGGCCAGCTCCGTATGATCCGGCGTAGTGCGTCCCGCGGCGTTGACATAAGCGGTCTGCATGTCACCGACGGCCGTGGTCAGGTTCGCCGGAGTCGGCACCGCGTAGTTGGCGGCGTAGACGCTCCCGGTCACCTGCGCGGAAGTCGCGGACGCACCGCCGGCAGGAAGGTTGAGGGCAAAGCCCGTGATGAAGCTCGCAGCCGCCGGGCTCAAGCCGATATTCCCAGTGATCGCCGACGTGGGGACGTTCGAGGCGGCGGACTTCGCCAGGATCACGTACGTCCCGGCCGAACCCAGCACGACCGGCGCCGGACCGTGACCCGTTCCGGTACCCGTGCCCGCGCCCGGGCTTTTCGGAGACTGGTCGGCGTTGGGAGCAGTACTGCTGCTGCATCCGGCCACGCCAACGGCCAGCATCAGCGTCGCCAAGACTAGTTTGGAAACATTCGTGAATCGGTTCATGTGGTTCTCCTTCACAGCGCCTGCGACTGCGTGAGCGTACTAGCGGCTTGGGAACCCCTTACTCAGTCGGAACTCCCGCCAGACCGCGCGAGCACCTTCTAGTGGAAGAGGTATAGCCGGACCGCGCTGGCGCAGGTATCGGACATTGGGACGAAAGAGGAATCACCACCAAAGCGGCACGCACGGTCCGGCCCCGTGCCTCGAAGGAGCTAGGGTCCCCGGAGGAGGGCCCGGCGGTGACGGTTCGTGCCCGCCGGTCCGTGTCGTCCCTAGTCCCGAATAGCTACCTCATCCATCTCCGGGTCAGTCGTCGGGCCCTCCCCAATTGCTAATTCGCGAATCATCCCGCCGGCCGATGTTCACCGGCGCCAGTCCCCGACAAGTTGTCACTTGCGGGCGAGCCCGATCCGGAATCGGAAGCGGATCTCCCCAAGCACTACCTGTATTCACACCAACCGCTGGGAGAATCCATGTTCAGCGTTCCCCGATTCACGACCCGACTGGCCGTCGTTGCATCGTTCGCCGCGTTCCTCTCGGCAGCGTGCAGTACCGACGTCACTCACCCATCTCCCATATCCGGGCCCATCGTGCCGGCGAAGGCAGCTCTGTCCGCGGATCGCCAAGCGACCCCAAGCACTCCGTCCGGATTCGCGGTGCTTGCAAATGCGGCTGTGACGTGCACCAACGGGACCATCACCGGAGACGTGGGGACGTTCCAGGCGACGCCCACCGGCTCGGTGACGCAGACCAGTTGCCCGATCACGGGGGCGGTGGGTGTGGGGACTGCGGCTTCGATTCAGGCCTACAACGCATTCTTGGCCGCATACACCTCGACCGCGTCTACGCCGTGTGGCGTGGTGCTCACCGGCACCCTCGCCGGAATGACGCTGTCGCCCGGTGTGTACTGCTTCGACGCGGCGGCCACGTTGACCGGCGTACTGACGCTCCAGGGCCCCCCGAACGGCGTCTGGCTGTTCAAGGTCGGCACGAGTGGGACCGGGGCCCTCACGGGCACCAGCCTCTCAGTGGTGATGGCCGGCGGTGGGCTGGCGTGCAACGTCACGTGGTGGGCAGCTCAAGCTGCGACGTTGACGGACTCGCACTTCCTCGGATCGATTCTGGCC
>DATMOQ010000154.1:0-3550 GCA_035568195.1 Gemmatimonadales bacterium | reverse complement strand
ATGGCCTCCGAGATCTCCTCGGTGATGAGCCCGCCCGCGGCCACCAGGAGCTTCTGGTCGCCGTCCTGATCCAGCTCGTGCGGATCGAAGACGTCGTCGGCCGGCACCGAGCCCACAATGCGCTCGCGCAACGGCTCGATGATGTCTTCGCCCTCCTTCAACGCCGTCATCTCGAGGCCGAGGATGGTGCCGCAATCTTCCTCGGTGATGGTGACGTCCTGGGCCACGTCCACCAGCCGCCGCGTCAGGTACCCGGCGTCGGCCGTCTTCAGGGCCGTATCCGCCAGTCCCTTCCGGGCGCCGTGGGTCGAGATGAAGTACTCGAGCACGGACAGCCCCTCACGGAAGTTCGACTTGATGGGGCTCTCGATGATTTCGCCGATGCCGCCGGTCAGCTTCTTCTGCGGCTTGGCCATCAGGCCGCGCATGCCCGCCAGCTGCCGGATCTGATCCCGGCTGCCGCGGCTGCCGGAGTCGAACATCATGAACACCGGATTGAAGCCGCCTTTGGACTTCCGCATGGTGGCGACCATCGCCTCGGCGATGTCGTTGTTCGCGTGGGTCCAGGCGTCGATGACCTTGTTGTACCGCTCGCCGAACGTGATCTGTCCGGTGGCGTAGGCGCGCTGGAACCGCTCCACCCGCGCCTCGGCGTCGTGCAGGAGCGGCAGCTTCTCGTCCGGAATCTCCAGATCGGCGATGCCGATCGACACGCCGCCCATGGTGGCGTACCGGAACCCGAACTCCTTCAGGGAGTCGAGGAATACCACCGTCGGCGCCAGCCCGGCCTGCCGGTAGCTCTCGAACACCAGCTCCGAGAGGTCCTTCTTGCGCATCACCTTGTTCTGATAGCGGAGCGACGCGATCAGGGCGGACGGGAGAATGCTGTTGAAGATGACCCGGCCCGCGGTGGTCGCGACCCACTTCCCGTCGACGTGGAAGTGGACCGGCGAATGGAAGCTCAGCCGCTTGGTGGCCAGGCCGGCCTCGAGCTCCGCCGCGTCCCCGATGTGCGGGGCCTTGGCGAGCGACGCTTCGAAGTCCACCGGCTCCTTGGTGAGGAAGTAGCAACCCAGCACCATGTCCTGGCTGGGCTCCGCCACCGGCCGGCCGTCGGACGGCTTGAGCACGTTGTTGGACGAAATCATCAGCACGCGCGCCTCGATCTGGCTCTCGAACGAGAGGGGCACGTGCACGGCCATCTGGTCGCCGTCGAAGTCCGCGTTGAAGGCCGCGCAGACCAGCGGGTGAATCCGGATCGCCTTGCCTTCCACCAGCACCGGCTCGAACGCCTGGATGCCCAGGCGGTGGAGGGTGGGCGCGCGGTTGAGGAGCACCGGATGATCCTGGATGATTTCTTCCAGAATCTCGTAGACCTCCGGGCTCTCCTTCTCGACGATCTTCTTGGCCCGCTTGACCGTCTCCGCGATCCCCTTCTCCACCAGCTTGTGGATGATGAAGGGTTTGAAGAGCTCGACCGCCATCGCCTTGGGCAGGCCGCACTGGTGCAGGCGGAGCTCCGGGCCCACCACGATCACCGAGCGGCCCGAGTAGTCCACGCGCTTGCCCAGCAGGTTCTGCCGGAAGCGTCCCTGCTTGCCCTTCAGCATGTCGGAGAGCGACTTCAACGGGCGCTTGCCACGACCGCGAATCGCCTTGGACCGGCGGCCGTTGTCGAACAGCGCGTCCACGGCCTCCTGGAGCATCCGCTTCTCGTTCCGGAGAATGACCTCCGGCGCCCGGTGCAGGATCAGCTTCTGCAGCCGGTTGTTCCGGTTGATCACGCGCCGGTAGAGGTCGTTCAGGTCGGACGTGGCGAAGCGCCCGCCGTCAAGCGGCACCAGCGGCCGCAGGTCGGGCGGCAGCACCGGCACGACGTCGAGAATCATCCAGCCCGGGTTGTTCCGGATTTCGCCGGAGCTGCCGGAATTGCGCACCGCGTCCACGATCTTGAGCCGCTTGAGCATCTGCTTCTTGCGGTGCTGGCTGGTCTCGTTGGCCACGGACTCCCGGAGCTCGTCCGAGAGCTTGTCCACGTTGATCCGCTCCAGCAGGGACCGCACCGCGGGCGAGCCGATGTCGGCCTTGAAGGCGCCGTCGCCCTCGTTTTTGGCCTTGGCCCGGAGCTCGAGGTACCGGTCTTCATCCAGCAGCTCGCGCTCCTGGACTTCCTGCTCGCCGGGGTCGATCACCACGTAGTTCGTGTAGTAGATCACCCGCTCCAGGTCGCGCAGGGTCATGTCGAGCAGGTTGCCCATGGGCGACGGCAGCGTCTTGAAGAACCAGATGTGCGCCACCGGCACGGACAGCTCGATGTGCCCCATCCGCTCGCGGCGGACCTTGGACAGCGTGACTTCCACGCCGCAGCGGTCGCAGATTACGCCGCGATAGCGGATCCGCTTGTACTTGCCGCAATGGCACTCCCAGTCCTTCACCGGACCGAAAATGCGCTCGCAGAACAGGCCGTCCCGTTCGGGCTTGAACGAGCGGTAGTTGATGGTCTCGGGCTTGGTCACCTCGCCGCAGGACCACCACGTCTTCTGGCCCTGAAGCTCCAGGCGCTCGCGCTCCTTCGAATCCTTGGGCCCGCGGATCTCCTCGGGCGCCGCGATGCGAATCTGGATATAGTCGAAACTCGAGCCCTTGGGCTCGCGTCCGCTGCGGAAATCGATCATCGGTTCTCCCTCCCCTTACTCTTCGACGTCGTCGGTGACGCCCAGGGTCACCTTCAACCCCAGGGCCTGCAGTTCCTTCACCAGCACGTTGAAGGACTCGGGGATGCCGGGTTTCGGCAGATTCTGCCCCTTCACGATGGCCTCATACACTCGGCTGCGGCCGTTCACGTCGTCCGACTTGACCGTGAGAATTTCCTGCAGCGTGTGGGCCGCGCCGTAGGCTTCCAGCGCCCAGACTTCCATTTCCCCGAACCGCTGCCCGCCGAACTGCGCCTTCCCGGCGAGCGGCTGCTGCGTCACCAGCGAGTACGGGCCGATGGAGCGGGCGTGAATCTTGTCGTCCACCAGGTGCGACAGCTTCATCATGTAGATGGTGCCGACGGTGACCTCGGACTCGAAGTACTCGCCCGAGCGGCCGTCGCGCAGCCGGCTCTTCCCGTTCGCCGAGAAGCCCGCGACCCGCAGCAGCTCCACCGCCGCCGCGTCCGCGTCCGACTCCGACTTGGGGCCCAGCAGGGCCGCGAGCGCCGGCAGGCCGACGGCCTCCAGCACCTCGGACGGCTTGCCGTGCTCCAGGAACTTCTCCGCGTCCTTGAGGCCGGACTTCAACGCCGTCTTCTCGGCCTTCCCGATGTCCTCGGACTCGAGCAGCGTCTGGTGGAGCTCCTGCTCCACGCGCCGCTGCGCCAGCTCGCGGTCCGCCAGCTCCTTGGCCGCGAACTTGAGGAAGTCGGTGAACTGGTGCGCCAGCTCCCGCGTCTCGGCCCCCAACGAGCGGCTGCCGAGCATGGTGAGACCGGCCAGCCCCAGCCCCGGCCGGGTGCCGTCGCCCGTCGGGAGGTGGTCCAGATCGGCCACCAGCGCCCGCACCCGGT
>DATMOQ010000153.1:0-8110 GCA_035568195.1 Gemmatimonadales bacterium | reverse complement strand
CTGGGGCGCCCCGATCCCGAAGGCGCGAACTTCAAGACGTTCGCGTCGCGCCTCGTGAAGTTCCTGGGACCCTCCGAGGCGGAGCCGGGCGTCGTGCCCATCGCCTCGCTGTATTTCGACGACACGGGTCCGCACGTGGTGAAGCGCGGAACTCCCCCTCCCCGCCCCGCCACCCTGGGCCGCCTGGAGCTGGTGAGTCATGGCGAGCACCTCCGGCAGGCCGCCGACTCCCTCGAGCGGGCACCCTCCGCCACCCAGCGCGAGCTGCGGGCCCACACGCTCGCGGGCACGTTCCGGGCCCTGATGAACGCGGGCGGCGGTCCCCTGGCGGAGGGCGTGGGCGAGTTCGCCGAGGCCGCCCGCGACGCAGTGCGCGAAGGGGCCGCGGTGCGTGACGCCGCGGGATTCGCCGCGGAGCTGCGACGGGCCGGAGACATCCTGACCCGGTCGTCCACCGAAGACGAAACCGCCCTCGCCGCCGAGCTCACGGTGGTGACGGCAACGATTCGGAGCCTGGGTGGGGCGGCTCCGGTCGTGCCCATCGAGTCGCTCGCGCCGGCCGCCGCCGCGGCGCCCCCGCCTGTTCCGGCCCCTGTGCCGGCTCCGGTACTCGCCGAGGTGCTGGAGGAGACTCCGGATCTCATCGGTTCCTGGATCACGTACGAACGGGTGGGGGCCGGAGACCTGGGCCCCGCGTCTCTCGATGTGTTGATGGCGGGCGCGACTCCCAGATCCGCCGGGGCCGAGCCCGCGGTGGTGGACATCCGGACGCTCCTCTACCGCGGCGATGCGGCCCGCCGGCGGGCGGCGGAGTTGCGGGCCGCCGCGCGCAATGTCTCGGGCGAAGAGCTGCGCGCGCTCGTCGATGAAGTCTGCGACCTTGTCGACCTCGCCCTCGACCCCGTCTAAGCGATCCACTTCCTGGGCCTGGCTCCTGGGGCTCGCGATCACCATCGCGTGCCTCTGGTGGGCGGTGCGCGGCGTTCATTGGGACGAGTTCGCGGCCGCCCTGGCCACGGTCAACGTCCCCCTCCTTCTATTAGTAGTGGTGGTCGCCACACTGCCCTTCCCCCTCCGCGTCATCCGCTGGCGGATCATGCTGCGGACCGACACCGGCGCTCCGGTCGCCTGGGGCGCGCTGTGGAACGCGGTGGCGATCGGCTTCATGGCCAACAACCTGCTTCCCGCGCGTGCCGGCGAATTCGCCCGCGCCTACGTGGTGAAGCGGCAGGCCCCCGTGCGGTTCATCACAGCGCTGGCCACCATCGGGGTGGAGCGGCTCTTCGACGGCATCCTGATGCTGGGCCTGATGGCGGTCGCGATCGCGGCGCCGTCTTTTCCCGGTCACGGCACACAGCAGGGCGCTCTGGTCTCGCGGGTCGCCGGTGGCGCGGCCGTGGCGTTCGTCGGACTCCTGGTCGTCGCCTTCATCGTCGCGGTGCACCCCGCGCCCTGGCTGAAACTGCTGGACCGGCTGACCCAGTCGCTGCTTCCCGCCCGGATCGCGGCCCCGGTGAATCACCTCGCACACGGGATGATCGAGGGACTGGGCGTGCTCAAGAGCCCGTCCCGATTCGCCCTCGTCCTGGGGTGGTCGCTGGTGCAGTGGCTGGTGAACGCGGCGTCGTTCGCCCTCTGCTTCAAGGCGTTCGGACTTTCGGTTCCGCCCGAAGGATCGCTGCTGCTCCAGGGAATCCTCGGATTCGGCGTCGCCATCCCGTCCTCGCCGGGATTTGCGGGAGTCTTCGAGAAGGCGACCCAGTTCACCCTTCTTCTCTACAGCGTGGACTCGAGCCGGGCCCTGGCCTACGCGCTCGCCTACCACGCCACCACGTTCGTTCCCATCACCCTCCTGGGACTCCACGCCCTGTCCCGGGCGCGGCTCCACCTGACCGATCTCCGCGCCGCCCCCGGGGAGTCCGTGTGACCCCGGACCGGGTGCGCGTGAGCGCCCACGGCAAGGTCAACCTCTTCCTGCGGATCCTCGCGCGGGAGCACTCGGGGTTCCACCAGCTCGAGACCGCGTTCCTGCTCCTCGAGCTGGCGGATCAGATGGAGATCCGTCGCATCGATCGCGGCGTGACGCTCGAGGTGGATGGGCCCGACCTGGGGCCGGTGGAGGAGAACCTGGCGGTCCGGGCGGCCCGGGCCGTGCTCGAGGCAACCGGCGCCAAGTTCGGGGTGGAAATCGCGTTGACGAAGAAAATCCCCACGCGGGCCGGGCTGGGCGGCGGATCGAGTGACGCGGCGGCGACTTTGCACGCCGTCAACGCCCTCTCCGGCAACGCGGTGCCGCGGCACGAGCTGAATCACCTGGCGACGCGCCTGGGATCGGACGTGGCGTTCTTCGCGGCCGGCGTTCCAGCCGCGCTCGGCTGGGGCCGGGGGGAGCGGCTGCTCGCACTCGCGCCACCGCCCGCCGCTCCGGCGCTGGTGGCGATTCCGCCGGTCGGCGTGGCCACCCCGGACGCCTACCGTTGGTGGGACCAGAGCGGCATGCACGAAGGGGGCCGCGGGCCGGTGGTGCTCGAAGCGGATTCCCTTTCGACCTGGGGGAGCGTGGGGCGCCTGGGGGCGAACGACTTCGAGCTGCCCGTGTTCGGAAAGCATCCTGAGATCAGAACGCTCTTCGAGAGACTCGCCGGCACGAAACCGTTCTGGGTCCGGCTGTCGGGGTCCGGGAGCGCGGTCGCGGCCGTTTACCGCAACGCACGCGACCGGGATGACGCCGCACAGACGCTGGGCAGCAAGGGCCAGACCCTGATCCCCACGGATACGAAGGCGACCCCGGCGACGGGGCCTGCCGCACTCTAGGCGCCGGTGATCACCATCCGCATCAAGAAAATGACCGACGGCTCGGCCGCCCTCAGCTGCGTCCGTGCCGACGGCTCGGTCACCTGGCAACGCCAGGAGGGTCGGCAGGGCCGCTTCTTCCCCTTTCACGATCTCACCCACGTGGCGGTGGAGACGGTCCTCCCGCTCCGCGGGTTCTACCGGATCGTTGCCGAAGGGTGGGAGCTGACGGACTTCGGGAAGCCGTGGCCGAAGGGTCCCCTGCCGGAGGAAGCGCACCTGGCCGAGGTGATCGTGGGGTTTCTCGATACGGAGCGGGGAGCCGGGATCCAATGGTCTCCGGCGGACTGGAAGGATGCCGCCACGTCGTACTTCCGACAGCGCAAACTCGCCCTCCCGACACTCCCGACCGAGGCCGAGCTGCAGCGGATCCGTCAGGAGCGAAGCCGGCTCTTCGCGCTTTGGACCGCGCTGCCCGCGGGGGAGACCCTGCAGTTGAAGCTGGAGGCCGGCCCCTTACCTTCCGTATAGCCACGCGACCTCGGGGAGTCCATGCGCAGCGAAGATCTCTGGTATATCGGCTACATCGCGGCCGTCACCCCACTGCTCGTCATCAGCGCCATCGGATGGTGGAAGGCCAGCCGGCGGGTGAAAAAGCTCGAGCAACAGCTGGTGCAAGCGCCTCTCCCCGAAGATCCGCGGATTGAAAACACCATCGATGCCCTCGCGGCTCAGATGAACGAACTCGCGAACGCGCAGGAGTTCATGCAGCGCATGCTCTTGAAGAAGGTGGAGCAGCCGCCGAAGGCGACGACGCCGCACTAGCCGTTGCGCATCTCCAACCCCCGCATCCTCGTCGCGGTATGCCTGGGCTACTTCATGGCCGTGCTCGACTCGACGGTCGTGAACGTCGCGCTCCCGGACATGGCCCACAGCCTCGGTACCGGAATTTCCGGGATGCAATGGGTCGTGGACGGGTACGCCCTCCTGTTCGCGAGCCTGCTGCTCCCCGCCGGCGCACTCGGCGACCGCTGGGGTAATCGGGGAACCTTCGCGGTCGGCCTCACGCTCTTCACCGGCGCCTCGGTCCTCTGCGGTATCGCGCCCAGCCTCGGCACCCTGATCGCGTTCCGCGGGCTCCAAGGCATCGGGGCGGCAATTCAGGTCCCCGCATCACTCGCGCTCCTGCGCAATCACTATCACGATCCCCGGGAACGGGCGTACGCCATCGGGATCTGGGCCGCGGCGACGGGGCTCGCGGTGGCCGCGGGACCGGTGGTGGGCGGTGTGCTCACGCACGCTTTCGGCTGGCGCAGCGTATTCCTCGTCAACCTCCCGATCGGGATCGGCGGCATTTACCTGACCCTGCGACACGTGCCACCCATTCCCCGCGCAGCCGCCCGCGATGCCGACCTCGCCACGCAGATCCTGGCCGTCACGTCTCTCGCCGCCCTCACCTTTGCCCTGATCCAGGGAGGCCCCTGGGGCTGGACCTCTCCGGCGGTGCTCGGCGCCGGCGCGCTCGCGATCGTCTCCGGCGCGTTGTGGCTTCGGAGCGAGCGGGAGGCCGAGCATCCCCTGCTCCCGCTCGATCTCTTCCGGAATCCGACCTACAGCGCGGCGAACGCAGTGGGGTTCGCCCTGTCGTTCGGATTCTACGGACAGCTGTTCCTCATGAGTCTGTTTTTCCAGAACATCCAGCATTTCGGGGCGCTGAAGGCGGGGCTCGCAATCCTGCCCCAGACGCTCGTGATGAGCGGCGTGAACTTCGCATCGGGACGGATCACCGCCCGCTACGGCGCGCGGCCGCCCCTGGTGTGGGGACTTTCCATCGGCGGGATCGGACTCCTGGGACTCGGGCAACTCACCGCGACGTCGTCCTTGGGCGTCGCCGTGCTTCCGATGCTGGCGGTGGGAGTGGGATCGGCGCTCACCATGCCCGCGATGACGGCCACGGCGATCGAGCACACCCCGCGGGAACGCGCCGGCGTCGGCGCGGCGGTGCTCAATGCGGCCCGCCAGGTGGGTGGCGTCGTGGGGATCGCGCTCCTGGGCGCGTTCGTCGCCGGGGCGCACTTCATGGGCGGCTTTCCCTGGGGCATGCGGCTCGCCGGCGCCCTGTTCCTGGGTGGCGCGGCGTTGAGCTGGACGGCAGTGGAGCGTGTGGCACAGGGGCAGTGAGGTCCTTCGCTCCGGGCGCTGAGCGCCGAAGGCGCGAAGGACCTGCTGAGGTCGACCGCTTACGCTAGAACACGTGCAGCGCGTCTAGAATCAACCGCAGCGCCGCCGGGTGCGGCAGCAGCAGAATGTGCCCCCCGAACGGCACCGTCTCACCCGCGAGACTCAGGCTCGACTCGATGCACAGGCCCATCTGGCCGTGGGTCAGGTCCTGGTTGGCCAGGATCTGATCCGGCGGCTCGACGCCGAAGGTCGGCACCGAGAGCATGATCATCCGCCCCGTGAGGGTGGCGAGCGCGCCCGCGTACGCCCCGCAGATGATGTTCGCGGTCTCCATCAGAGATGACTTGATCAGCCCCTCGAAGGCTCCGCCCACCGCATCCTCCTGTCCCAGCAGCAGTCCCGCCAGCCGGCGGGCCCGCTCCTCGGGCATCAGAAACACCAGCGAACCGGTGACGTCCCCGAGGACCTGCATCGCCACCACGACCACCTTCCGGTCGGCGTAGCCCAGCACACTCGGGACTTGCTCCGCTCGGGTGAGCGTGAACTCCGGGATGGAGATCCAGACCGCCCGGTCGGTGAGCTGACCCAGCGCCGTCGCGGCGTGCCCGCTGGCGATGTTCGCCACTTCCCGCAGGGCATCGATCTCGATGCCGGCGGGATCGAGTTGCGTGCCCACGGTTACTGCTCGGCGTCGCCCAGCGCCTCGAGGACGCGGGCGGCGGTGAACGGCTTCACGATGAAGCCGGACGCGCCGGCCTCGAGAGCCTCGTGCATGATCTTCTCCTGACCCATGGCGCTGCACATCACGATCTTGGCGGCGCCGTCGCGCTTGCGGATCTCCCGCACCGCGTCGAGCCCACTCATGTCGGGCATCACCACGTCCATCAACACCACGTCGGGCTTGAGCCGCTCGTACTGCGTCACGGCTTCCTTCCCGTTCGACGCTTCCCCGACCACTTCATACCCGGCGCGCTCCACAAACCCGGTCAACATCATCCGCGTGAAGATCGCGTCATCACACAACAGCACGGTCCCGCTCATATCTCGTCTCCTGTAGGTATTCGTTCACGACGCCGCTTCTTCGTCCACCGAGCGATTGCGTCGGGGATCTGAGAGATCGGCAGCACCACGTCGATCGCGCCGCGCGCGACCGCTTCCTTCGGCATTCCGTACACGACGCACGTCGCTTCATCCTGCGCCACCGTCGCCGCCCCGGTGGCCTGCATTGCGACCAGGCCCTCGGCCCCGTCGTCGCCCATCCCGGTGAGGATGACCCCCAGGGCCTCACCCCCCACGTGCTCGGCCACCGACGCGAACAGCACGTCCGCGCTGGGCCGGTGGCGCGACACCAGTCCCCCATCCGTCACGTCCACCGCAAATCCGGTCCGCGACCGGCGGAGACTCAGGTGCCGGCCCCCCGGCGCGAGCAGCGCCAGTCCGTCCCGCACGTCGTCCCCCGATTCCGCCTCGCGCACCGCGATCTCACAGCGCTCGTCCAAGTGCTTCGCAAACGCCGTGGTGAACCCCGCCGGCATGTGCTGCACCACGACGATCCCCGGTGTATCCGGCGGCAGGGACTGCAGGACCTCCAGGAGGGCCTGCGGACCACCCGTCGACGCGGCGATGGCGATCACCCGCCGGCTCGGGGCGCCCGAAATCGGCGCCGGGACCGGAGTCGCGGGAGTCACCACACGGGGCGCCGGTAGCACCGGCCCGCGCCGCCGTACCCGGGCTGCGGCCGCGGCGCGGATCGCGTCCAGGAGCACGATTTTCGATTCCTGGACGAACTCCCGCACGCCGATGCGCGGCTTCGCCACCACTTCCAGCGCGCCCTCGTGCAGCGCCTGCAGCGCCGCCCGCGACCCCTGCACGCTGTGACTCGAGCAGATGACCACCGGAATGGGATCCTGGGCCATCTGAGCCCGGAGGAAGGTCAGTCCATCCTCCTCCGGCATGTCGAGATCCAGCACGATCACGTCGGGCCGCTTCAGCGCCATCCGCCGCCGGGCCACGATAGGCGTCGGCGCGGTGGCTACGGTGATCCCTTCGCCGTCCGCGAGGACGGCCGTCATTGCTTCCCGCACCACGGCGGAGTCGTCGACCACCAGCACGTGGAGCGGCCGGCTCATGCCGTCCGTCCCGGCCCAAGCGCCAAGCGATAAACAGCGGGCATGACCGACTTGAGCGGCAGCGAAGCGCCCGCCATCCCTTCGGCGTGTCCCAGGAACAGATAGCCCCCGGGCGCCAGGTGTCCCACCAGCCGGCGCAGCACCTCAGCACGCGTGGGCGCGTCGAAGTAGATCAGTACGTTGCGGACGAAGATCGCGTCGAACCGCTCGCACACCTGCCACTCAGCGTCACGCAGATTGACCTGCGCGAACCGGATGCGGCTCCGGATCTGACTTCCGGCCTTTACCTTCCCTGCCTCGGGGCCCACGCCCCGCAGCATGTAGCCCTTCAAGTAATGCGCTGGGATCGGCTCGGCCCGGTCGGCCCGCCAGACTCCCGCGGCCGCCTGGTCCAGCACCTTGGTCGAGAGGTCGCTCGCGAGGATGTCGATCCCCCATCCCAGGCCTCCCAGACAGTCCTCCAGCACCATCGCAATGGAGTACGGCTCTTCCCCCGACGAGCAGGCGGCGCTCCAGACCCTTACGGACCGTGAGCGCATGCCGGCCTCCGCTTCCTGCAGCCATTCGCCGCTGACCTTCTCGCGCAGCAGGTCGAACTGCGCCGACTCGCGAAAGAAATGCGTTTCGTTCGTCGCCACCGCGTCCAGCAACCGGGTCATCTCGGCCGGGCCGCCCGCTTGAACGGCGGCGTAGTAGGCGCCGAACGAGGTCAGGCCCAGCTCCCGGAGCCGGCGGGCGAGGCGCCCCACCAGCAGGGCGCGCTTCGCCTCCGACAGAAAGATTCCGGCCCGCTGGTGGATGAGCCGCTGGAACTGAGTGAACTCGCCGTCCGTCAGTCCCGGTACCGCGAATTCCGACACGAGCGTCATGCCGCGGCGACGTCCAGCTGCCCGATGTCCAGGTCGGTCAGCACCCGGTCGGTGTTGAGCAGCAGGATGAACCGCCGGTCGGTGCGCCCCAGGCCGAGGAGCCAGTCGGTCCGGACGCCGGTCCCGAAGGCCGGCGCC
>DATMOQ010000152.1:0-6251 GCA_035568195.1 Gemmatimonadales bacterium | reverse complement strand
GTTTCGCGCGTGAATTTCACGACCGCCCGTAACTCGGTGGTTTCGCTGCCGTTCCCCGGCTTCCGGCCCCCCAACGCGGGGTTCGGTCTGGCCTTCGGGGAGTTCTTCCTGCAGCCGGGCCGGCCCACCACCCAGATCATCGGACAGGTCGCGATCGATCCCGTGACCGGCAACCCGGTCGTCGGCTACATGGGACAGGCCAACCCGAGGTTCGTCATCTCGTTCCCGCAGGAGTTCCGATACGGGCGGATGACGTTCTCGATGCTGCTGGTCTGGCAGGATGGTGGGGTGGCGCAGAACCAGACGCTCTCGCTCTACGACTGCAACGGCCTTTCTCCGGATCAGGCCACCCCGGCGGGCCAGCAGCGGTTCCTCGACTGCGGCATCGGTATCGCCAACCCGTTCGTGCAGTCGACGTCCTTCGTGCGGATGCAGGATATCGGGGTCAGCTACGATGTGCCCGAGTCCTGGTACCGCTTTTTCGGGGGCGCGAGCTCGGTCCGGATGACGCTCTCCGCGCATAACCTGTTCCTGAGCACGCCGTATACCGGCTACGATCCCGCGGTCTCGAACTACGGCGAGCAGGCGGTGGTCCGCAATATCGACCTCGGAGCCTATCCGCCCTCGCGCAGCTTCACGTTCACCATCACGGCGGGGTTCTGACCATGAAAACGACGACTACCCGCTCGCTCGTCATCCTGGCGCTGGTGCTGGCGGCCGCGTGCCAGAACTTCTTCGACGTGCCGCAGACCAACAACCCGACCTTGGACGATCTCCTGAATCACCCCACCCGCGACAAGCTCGCGGCCGCGGCCAACGGCATTTTTGCCGGGGGCAGTGGAGACATCCAGAGTATGATCTGGCGGCTGGGATCGATGGGGCGGGAGGGCATCAACCTGTCGGGCAACAACACGCCCGACTACTCGGAACCCTACTTCGGCCCCCTGTCGGGATCCGGATTTGGCGGAGCGCTCTGGGCCGGCCGCTACGCGAACATCCGGAGCATCAACGTCTACATGCAGGCACTGGGCCGCACCACGGACCTGTCCGCGGGCGAGGTCGCGGCGTCCCGCGGCATGGCGCAGACGTTCAAGGCGCTCGCGTTCCTCTACCTCATCGAGACCCGGGCGTCGCTCGGTGCTCCGGTGGACGTCGACCGCCCCGTCACTGCGCCGCCGGCACCCTTCGTGAGCGAGGACTCCGTGTACGGCTACATCATCGGCGTCCTGGATTCCGCGCGCACCAATCTGGCGGCGGCCAATACGGCGGTCGCCGGATTTCCGTTCAGCATCCCGCCGGGGCTGTCGGCATTCGGGGACCCCGCCAGCTTCATCCGGTTCAACCGGGCGCTCGCCGCGAAGGCTGAAGTGTTCCGGGCGACCGCGTCGAACGGATGTCACAACACGCCGGCCAACTGCTGGAACGCCGCCGAGACGGCGCTGGCGGCCTCGTTCTATGTGCCGGGAGATTCGACCCAGTTCCACACCGGGGCGTTCTTCGACTTCTCGACCGATCCCGGCGACGCGACCAACGATCTCTCGGATCCACTGAACGGCAATACGTTCTTCGCGCTGTCCGATTTTCTCACCGATGCGCAGAAGCAGGCGGACAGCTCGGCGGACCTTCGCGCGCAATCGAAGATCGTGCCGTCGCAGGATACGCAGGCCCTGGGGGGCATCCCGATTCACGGGAATCTCAAGTTCACCGTCTATTACACGAACGGCGCCGTGGACTTGAACCACTCCATCCCCATCCTGCGGGGGGAGGAGCTCGCGCTGCTGGACGCGGAGGCGCAGATCGGCCTCAACAACCTGGGACCGGCGAATACGATTTTGAACCTGGTCCGGAAGGCGTCCGGCAATCTCCCGGCGGACACGCTGACCGGCGGCAGCCCCAAGGCGGCGTACATCACGGAGCTGCTGTACAACCGTCGGTACTCCTTGATGTGGGAGCAGGGGACCCGGTGGGTGGACGCCCGCCGCTACGGATTGCTGGCCACCATCCCGACGGACATCCCGAACGGGAACGTCCCGCCCGGCGCGGTGCCGGCAGTGATGCCCATCCCCGACAACGAGTGCAATGCCCGGGGATTGGCGACGGGGTGCACGCCCTAGCGACCTAGCGCTTCGGTCGGCGGGCGGCGAGGTACGCCGCCATCTGCCGCATCAGCTCGGCGTTGGTGAAGGGCTGCCAGCCGTGGGGCTTGAGAGGTCGCCCGTATTCGATGGTGGCATCGGCGGGCGGCCTCGCGCCTTTCAGGAAATCCTCGACGTAATAAACCGACAGGTTCAGGTAGAACGTGTCCATGTCGCCGACGTAGAGGTGGAGGCGGCCGCGCAGCTTCGGGCCCAGGGTGGCCCAGTTGCGCTCCAGGTAGTCGCGCAGGTCGTAGTCGTGCGCCTTCATATAGTCGGCCACGTCGTGATTGATCTTCCCAGTGGACAAGTCCCACAGGTCCACGGGGTAGCCGTCCGGCCCTACCGGCCCCCAGGTCGCCTCCCAGATGGCGAACTGTTCACCGGAGCGCGCGTGACTTCCCAGCACCGCCTCGTACTGACTCTCCTGGCGCACCGTGATGTGCGGCTGCCCCGTCTCCTCGCGCTCGGCGGGCACCTCCGCCTGGAACCACTCGGACACCGGGAACGTGAACGCGTTCGAGTCCCGGTACACGTTGACCAGCTCGTACGCCCGCAGGTCCAGCGGATCGGGGTAGAGGACCCACGTGCCGCCGAAGAAGTCGGGATGGTAGACCTGGAGGGCCATCGCCTCCCAGCCGCCCGTGGAGCCGCCGACGAGAAGTCGCGCCCCCGGCGCCTTGATCATCCGGAAGTGAGACTCGAGATAGGGGATCAGCTCCGTGAGAATGGCGTCCCCGTAGGGCCCGTTATTCACCGAGTTGACGGCATACGAATCATCGAAGTACGGCGTGGGATGCTGAAAGGTCACCGCAATCATCTGCGGGAACCCGGGGCTCTGCCACGACTGGGCGAACTCGTAGCCAGGTTCCCGGGCGGTCCGCTTCACCCGCTCAGCGCGCTGAGCCGGCGATTCCGGTTTCCCATCCGGATTGAACCCGAACGGCGCCCCCAGGTTGAAGTGACCTTGTTCGTAGATCGTCGGGAAGCGGGCGGTCGAGTCCTTGTCGTAGTCGCGGGGCAGCAGAATGACGGCGCCGAGGTAAATGGGGCGCCCCCAGAAGGCGGTCAGGAGCTTGCTCTGGATCTTGACCCGCTTCACCCAACGCGTGTCGGGCGGCACGTTGACGGGGCCGATGGCCTTGGAGAGCACCAGCCGCAGCGTATCCGGATGCGAGGGGTCCACGTGCACCCGCTGGATCTCGCTCAGCAAGTTGCCGGGTGACCAGTTGAACTGCTGGCCCTCCCACTGGTCGTCGTGCGCCCACACCGTATGGCCGTCGGCCCGGTGAAACTCGGAATAAAGGTTGAGCAGGCCCTGCACGTAGTAATCCCCCGCGGGAAGGTCGCCCAGACTCTTCAGGGGGTACCCGAGCGTGCCGCCGTCGATCACGCCGGGCGCTCCGGCCGCCAGGCCGGTGACGTCGACGCCGAAGAACGGCACCGACTCGCTCTCGCCGCGCACGCCGGCCACCGGCGTCGGACTCGAGTCACGGCTGAACATCACGTACATCCTGCCCGTGACCGGCGTGGAGCGGAATCCGGGCGAGACGGAGATCTCGACGCGCAGCCCCTGGGGGCGCGCGGGGGCGGTGGCGAAGAGGGCGAGCAGGGTGAGCGGGAGCGCGTGACGCACGGGACGGCACCTGTCGAAGGAACCGTTAGAGTAACCCTTCCCGCTCAGCCCGTCAGGGCCCGCTGAGCCGCCGGATCATCTCCCGGGCGCACGCGTCGGTGGGATCGAGCTGTGCCACCCGCTGGTACGCGCTCAGCGCCTCGGCCCGATCATCGGCGAACGCGTACGCCTCGGCCAGGGATTCATACTCCCCCGCTTCCGGGTGTTGGTCCGCATTGAAGCGCAGCACCTTGACCGCATCCCGCGGCCGGTTCCGTTCGATCAGCCGGTGCCCCAGCACGTCGAGCTGGCGGGGACCATAGTTGAACCCTTGCGGCTGCGTCGCGCGGAGCGACCGGTAGAGCGCCAGGGCCGTGTCCGGCCCCAGACGCTCCATGATGGGCCACAGCGTCTCGCCCACCGGCGGCGGTGGGCCGGGCGAGAAGGAGGGCCCCAGGTGGCCTTCCCGCTGGGTCGACATCTCGAGTGATATGTCGAGGCTGTCCGCCAGCAGATTGGTCGCGGGATCGTAGCTCGGATTGAACTTGTTGGTGCCGGCGATGCCGAAATCGGCCCGGCTCAGACGGAGAGAGCCCTCGAAGGCGACGCGCGACGTCCCGTACGTCGCCTCATGCTCGAGGGGCAGAACGATGGTGAAGGGAATCGCCACAGCGCGCGTCACGCCATGCATCGTCAGCCCGCCGAACGTCAGCAGCACGCCGCCGGGCTCCGGCACCACGGAATCGCTCTGGAACACGATCGTCGGGTAGGTGGCGACGTCCAGAAAGTCCGGACTCCGCAGGTGATCGTCGCGAAACGACATGTCGGTGGTGATGCTCTTGGTGACGATCACGGCCGTGACCGAGGACCGCTCCGGCCGGACCGGATCGTAGATCACGGTCGCCGACCAGTCGAGGAACCGTCCCCGGACTTTGATCACCCGGAGGATCCGGGCGGTGAACTCGATGCTGGAATGCTGCTGGTCGGCATCGTACCGAAGGGCGGCCAGCGCGGCGGTGCGCTGAGCCGGGACGGCCGTCGGAATCCCGAGCATCGTCACGATGCCCGCAATCCCGAAGACGTGACGCACCTGCATTGCGTGGCTCCTCGAAGCTGGGAGTTACAAGCTATTGGCTCGGCTCCGGGCTCCGCGGCGAGACTCGGTTAGCAAGGTGTCCGGGGGACGCGCCGAGTGCTATTGGGCGCGTCTGCGACACCGTCCGTCGCAGATCAGCGCTTCAGCGCTCCGACCTCGGTCCAGCTGCCGCCCAGCGCCTTGTAGAGCTGGACCGCGGCCGTCAGCTGTCCCAGCTGCGCCTGCGACAGCGTCAGCTCCGCGTCGAACAGGCTGCGCTCGGCGTCCAGCACTTCGAGGTAGTTCGAAATGCCCGACTGGTAACGCACCTGTGCGAGCTGGAACGCTCGCCGCAGCGCGAGCGCCTGGGTTTCCGCCGCCGCGACCTGATCACGCGCCGCCCGCGCGCCGGAAAGGGCGTCCCCGGCATCCTGCAGCGCCCGCAGCACCGTCTGCTCGTACTGGTTCCTCGCCTGCTCGGCGCGCGCCCGCGCCGCCGCCGTCGTCGAGGAGCGAGCACCGCCCGCGAAGAGCGGGATCGAAATCCCCAGCTGCGCCACATAGACGTCCGTCTGGGGTGTGAAGAGGCCGCTGCCGGTGGTCGCCTGCGATCCGTACGAGCCGGTGATGGTGAAGACCGGTAGCTGCTGCGCGAAGGCTTGTCCCACGCGCGCGTTGGCGGCGCGGTACGACCGCTCCGCCTGACGGACATCCGGGCGCCGCGAGAGGAGCGTGGAAGGCAGCGAATCCGGGACGGTCACCGCCCGGGCCGCGTCCGCGAGGGCGACGGAGCGCGGAATGGCCATGGGGCCCTGACCGAGCAGCACGTTCAGCCCGTGCTCGGTCTGTGCGCGCAGCTGCTCCACCTGCGCCAGACGGACGGCGGGAGCAGCCACCTGCGCCTCGAACTGCCGCACGTCGAGCTCGGAGATGAGTCCCCGCGAGTACCGCTGGCGTGCCAGGTCCAGCGTCGCCTGCCGGGTGGCCAGCGTGTGCGCCGACACCTGCGCCTCCTGATCGAGCTCGAGCAGCTGCAGATACCCGATGGCGACGTTGCTCACCAGCGACAGCACCGTTTCCTGTTCCACGGCGTCCTGGGCGGCGAGGTCGGCGTTGGCGGCCTGCATGCCCCGGCGGGTCTTGCCCCAGAAGTCGAGCTCCCACGCCACATCGGCGGTGACGCGGTAGGCGTTGTACTTGAACACCCCCAGGGAGCCGAACGCGGCCTGGTTCTTGGACACGCTCCCGTTCGCCGTCAGCGAAGGGAAGAGCGGGGCCCGCGCGAGGCCCACGTCGGCCCGGTACTCCTCGATGCGCGCCTTGGCGGTGGCCAGATCCCGGTTTTGCCGGAGCGCGATCTGGACCAGCGCGTTCAGCGTGGAGTCGTGCAGGATGTCGAGCCAGGCGAGGTCCGCGATGGAGTCGG
>DATMOQ010000151.1:0-33645 GCA_035568195.1 Gemmatimonadales bacterium | reverse complement strand
GCACGATGAACGGGGATTTCCATCTGACCGCGAAGCTGGTACCGGATTCAGCCACGACCGTGACGAGCACGCGAAGCTTCTCGGGCGGGATTCACTCCCTCAAGATCCGCGTTACCGGGACGGAGCCTTCTCCTCCGGCGCCCACTCCGTGATGACGCCCGCGATGGCGGAGGCGGCCACGGTGTAGGGGTTGGCGAGATACAGCTGGCCCGGGCCGGAGCGGCCCGGAAAGTTGCGGTTGATGGCGCTGATGGTGACTTCGTCTTTGGTGCGGGACACGCCCGGTCCCGCGTTGATGCAGGCTCCGCACGACGGCTCCAGGAACGTGGCGCCCACCCGCTGGAAGAGGTCCAGGTAGCCCTTCTCCTCGCAATACCGCTTCACGTCCTGGGATCCCGACTGAATGAAGAACTTCACGCCCGGCGCCACCCGCTGCCCGCGGTCCACCGCTTCCTGCAGCACGCGGGCATACATGTCCATGTCCTCTTTCTTGCCCGCGGTGCACGAGCCGGCGTACGCGATCTCGACCTTCACGGGCGCGCCCAGCTCGTCGATGTAGGCCCCGTTCCCCGGATCGCCAGGCAGGGCCACCATCGGCTTCAGCGCCGACGAGTCGATCTCGATCACCTCGCAGTACTCGGCCCCGGGGTCGGACGCCAGGTCGGCGCAGACCTTCTCGGCCTCGGCGCGGGTCATCTTCCGGTAGTCCATCAGGTAGGCGACGGTCTTTTCGTCGGGAGCGACGTATCCCGTGAACCCGCCCACCTCGGCCGTCATGTTCGTCATCGTCGCCCGCTCGTCCACGGAAAGCGCTTCGACCGCCGCGCCGCAGTACTCCACCAACTTGCCGATCGCCTGGCCGCTCTTGATGTACGGATGGCGGAGAATCTCGAGCATGTAGTCCTTGGCGGTGACGTTCGTGGGCTTGGCGCCCTTCACCACGACCTTCACCGTTTCGGGCACGGTGAGTCGCACGTCCTTCGTGATCCAGGAATTGAAGATCGCGGTGGTGCCGACGCCGAAGGCGACGCACCCCACCGCGCCGGCGTGCGGCGTGTGAGAGTCCGAGCCGATGATCACCTGCCCGGGCAAGGCGTGGGACTCGAGGATTTTCGAGTGACAGATGGCTTCGGACCCATGGTGCCCCAGGCGCAGCTCGCCGTAGAGGCGGATGCCCTGCTTCTGGGCGAATTCCCGCTGCTTCTTCTCGAGCTGGTTGGCGACGCCCAGCAGACCCTCCTTGATCCGCTCCGGGGTCATCGCTTCGGCGAGGAAGGTCAGGTGGTCCCGGAAGAGGAGGACGGACGCGGGGTCCAGCACCTTCTCGTCCCGGCCCACCAGCTGCTCGAAGAAGATCGCCGCCATCGGAGTGACGTATTCGTGGCTGAAGCGGATGTCGGTGACGACGAACCCCTCGTCCCCCGGCTTCACGGACGGCACGCCGACTTTGCCGCGGGACGGGTCGACCACCCAGTGACGGGCGAGCACTTTTTCGCCCAGAGTCATGGGACGGCGTGGGGTGGCCGGCGGCTTCAAGACGACCGTGCCCTGCAGGCGGGCCACGTTGTAGTTGAAGAGGCCGCCGTACTCAATGATGCCGCGGGTGATCTCGCCCTCGCCCTCGGTGAAGGCTGAGAGGGGGATCTCCTCGCCCCGGCGGACGCGGTCGATGATCGAGAAGTCGGTGGTGGTGAGAACGCCCAGGTTCTGACAATTCTCGCGGTAGATCCGCTCGATGTTCTCCGCAATCACCAGCTTGATGCCGGCGCACATCTCGGCGTAAGGCGACTGCTCCCGAGACGAGCCCTTCCCCCGGCGCTTTCCGGACACGGACGCGACGAACCCACCCTGCTTGACCGAGCCACGGGTGATCGGGAACTGGTCGCCGCACTTGAGGCCCAGGTAGGGAAATTCGCCCAGGGTTTCGTCGTAGTAGTAGCAGATGTAGGCGGGGGTGATCTCGTCGGTCGAGATATTGTCCCGCAGCGGGACCGCCGGAGGCCAGGGCAGATCCTGGCCGGACAACTGCTGCCGTACCAGCCCGGCGTCTTCGGTGAGGAACAGCACGCGCCCCTCAAAGCGGACCCGATCAGGCAGCTTATTGACGGTGCGAGACTTGAGGGACTCGAGCATGCCGAAAAATGACCCCTTGCTCCGGGCGGAGCAAGGCGATTGGTTCCCGCAAATGCGACCAATTCGACTTTTTGCCTTGATCTTCGGTGCCTGGTCGGGGGCGGCCTCCGCGCTCGCGGCTCAGCGGCCCGCAGCTTCGGTGACTCTCCCGGCCTCGATCCTGCCGGCGCCCAGCGAGCGCGCGATGGAAGCCCACCTGCGATTCCTGGCGAGCGACCTCCTGGAAGGCCGGGCCCCGGCCACCCGGGGCGGGCACCTGGCCACGGCATACATCGCGGCGCAATTCGAAGCGCTGGGACTCGAGCCCGCCGGGGTGGATGGCTCCTACTACCAGCCTGTCGCGCTCGCCGGGACCCTGACGCAGCAGCCCTCATTCGTCTGGGGACGCGGAGCCGACACCCGCAGCTTGAAGCCGGGCGATGAATTCGTCGCGTGGGCCATGCAGCCGGACCCCCGGATTACGGTGGACGGAGACGTGGTTTTCGTGGGATACGGGATCAAGGCGCCCGAATGGCGCTGGGATGACTACAAGGGAGTGGATCTGCACGGCAAGATCCTCCTGATGCTCGTGAACGATCCCGGGATTCAGGATTCCACGATGTTCAAGGGCGCCGTGCTCACGTACTACGGCCGCTGGACCTACAAGCTCGAGGAGGCCGCGCGGCAGGGCGCGCTGGGTGTGGTGCTGATTCACACCAACCAGAGCGCGACCTACGGCTGGGATGTGGTCCGCGGCTCCTGGTCGGTCGAGCAGTTTCAGCTGGACGGGGCCACGGGGCCGGGCCTCACCTTCGCGTCCTGGGCCAGCCACGACGCGGTGCAGGCCGCGCTGCAGTCGGTGGGAATGAGCCTCGATTCCCTGACCCGGGCGGCGGCGCGCCGTGATTTTGTGCCCGTGGCCACCGGCCTCCACGCGGCCCTGGACCTGGCGAGCGCCGTGAGACACGTGCCGAGCGAAAACGTGGTGGCCAGGCTCCGCGGCTCGGACCCGGCCTTGTCCTCCCAGGTCGTGGTGATTTCGGCCCACTGGGATCACAAGGGGATAGGGCCGGCGGTGAACGGGGACTCGATCTACAACGGCGCCGAAGACAACGCGTCGGGCGTGGCGGCGATGCTGGCGACCGCCGAGGCGCTCTCCCGGATGCCGCGCCGGCCCAAGCGGTCGGTTCTGTTCATCGCCACCACGGCGGAGGAGAGCGGGCTCCTGGGGTCCGCGGGGTATGTGGCGCATCCGCTGGTGCCGATCGCGCAGACTGCCGCCGACATCAACCTCGATGAGGTGAATGTCCGCGGAGCCACGCGGGATATCGGAGCGCTGGGGAATGATCAATCGACTCTGGGGACGCTGTTCGCGAACGCGGCCGCGGCCGAGTCGCTCCGCGTGGCGAACAGCCCCGACGTCGGGGGCGGGTTCTTCCGGTCCGATCATTTCCCGTTCGCCAAGGCGGGGGTCCCGTCACTCTCGATCCAGCCCGGACTCGATTTCGTCGGGAAGCCGGCGGGCTGGGGGAAAGAGCAGGCGGACGAATTCGAGCAGCACCGTTACCATCAGCCTTCGGACGAGTGGACGCCGCTCTTCCGGTATGACGGGATGAGTCAGGAGGTGCGGGTGGTGATGCGGTTGGCGCTGGCCATCGCCGACGCGCCGGGCATGCCCGAGTGGTTGCCGGGCGCCGATTTCAAGCGTCATTAGTGCAACACTTTGCAGTGTAAGGGCAATTTGTAAGATGCTGCGAATGAAAGGGTTATAGGGAAAGACTCGGCTCCGATCGGCGAGTCATTGCTGTACTGTCAGGGGTCAGGTAAGTTTGCGCCCGTTTTTGACAGTCGCGGTAGCGCCAAACGCCTGCCCTGGAGACACCCTGGAACTTCCCACCTCCCATCGCCTTCCGTTGTCCTGGCTCATGGAAGCAGCAAGTCCGCCCATTCAATACCGGGCCATGGCGGAAGCAGCACCCGAGGGAGCGCGCGATCCTGAGCGCCTGGCCGAGCTCGGACGGCTGGCACTCGAGTACAAGCCGGCGCAGGCCATCGCGCGGAAGCAGCGGGACACCGGATTGTGGGGGGCGAATCTCCTCGCACCGGGCCCCAACAAGGCGATGGGATGGACCGAGGTGGGCACCGTGTTTCAGTACCGCCGCCTCCTGGAAATGGGTTGGCCGACAGATCAGCGGGTCTTCAAGATTGCCGACCGCTTCCTGTTCCGGCTCCTGTCCCGAGACCCCGATCCGACGTTGCTCCTCGAGTTCCAGCGCGCGGCCAAGTCCGATCCGGGACTGGGCATCTGGGCGCGGAACATGGGGCGGGAGGCCGCGGCGGCCGCGCTGGCGCGCGCCTCGCGTGGCGAGGACCCGCGGCTTCGCGGCGCCGCGCACAACATCCTGACCGCCATTTCCCTGTACCTCCGGAGCCCCCTGCTCCAGAAGCCCTTCAAGAAGGCCCAGGGCAAGACGGTGATCGAGCCGGAAGCGGCGCCCCCGTCGATTTTCGCGATGGAGATGCTCGCGTTCCTGCCGGCGCTGCAGCGGGAGCGGTCCGGATTCGTCGAGCGTCTGGGGGCGTACTTCTCGAATCCCGCCCCCAAGCGCGCGTTCTTCCAGCTGGCCGGGAAGAAGGTGCTGCCCCCGCTGTTCGTGCTGATGGGAGATCCGCTGCGGGCCGACGCCCACGGCCATATCCCGGACGTCCCCTTCGCGGTCTACTGGCTGGAGATCCTGGCCCGGCTGGGCCTGGTGCGTCAGGTGCCGTCGGCGGGCAAGGTGCTGGCGCGGCTTTACAGCGAGTGTGACGACCAGGGCATCTGGACCCCCAAGGCCCTGCGCTCGCTGCCGAAGACCGACAGTACCGTCATCACCCACTACTTTCCCCTCGAGGGGGCCGGCAAGAGTCCCGCCCAGCGTCAGACCGACGTCACCTTCCGCCTGGCTCTCATCGCCAGGCTGCTGGGGCTCCCCATCGAAGTCGTTTAGTTGACCAAGAGGGCCATAGCGTAGTAGCTTCTACTACTACGCTATGGCCCAAATCGACCTCACTCCCTTCGGCTTCACCCCCACCGAGTCCGTCGTCTACGCGTCGCTCCTCCGCCTGGGTCCCTCCACCGGGTACGCGGTCGCGCGCGCCTGCCGCCTGGCCCGCGCCAACGCTTACTCGGCGCTCGAGGGTCTGGTCTCCCGGGGGGCAGCTACCACCACCGGCGGGCGCCCCGCGCTGTACCGCCCGGCTGACCCATCCGGGCTGATCGCCCGGGTCGCGGCCACTCAAGGCCAGGCGCTGGATCGCCTCAGCCGGGCGCTCGAAGGAGCCAGTGCAGGAGCCGAGCCGACAGTGCATGGCGCCGACGGTCTGCGCGGCACGGTCAACGCCCTGCAGCAGCTGGTCGCCCGCGCGGAGCGGAGTGTTGCGGGCACGGTGTCCGGAGAGCTCTGGCGCCCTTCCCTCCCGGCCTGGCGCCGAGCGGCCGCGCGCGCGACGCTCCAGGTGCGAATCGCGGGCGAGGCGGACGACTCGGAGGGCCTCTCGCAGGGGACGGCGCCGGCGGATACGCCCACCATCCTCCTCGTGGACGGGGCCAGGGTCTTTTCGGCGTCGGGGAGCGGCGACTTGATGAAGTCTCTCTGGAGCGCACATCCGCTGCTGGTTCAGCTCGGAGTGGCGGCAGTGGGAGCGCAGTCGTGAGAAGAGCCCTGGTGGCGTTGGCTCTCGCGGGCGTCGCCTGCCGGGTCGCACCCATTCCCGAGTCCGCGCGGTACCCGGCCGGAACCGGTCTCCAGGATCACTACGTCACCGTGGACGGCACCCGGATCCGGTACGTCGAGGAGGGGGCGGGCCCCACCGTGGTGCTCCTCCACGGGCTCGGCGCTTCGATCTACACGTGGCGCGACGTGATCGGCCCGGTGGCCGCAGCCGGATTCCACGTGGTGGCGTTCGACAACCGCGGCTTCGGAGGCTCAGACAAACCGACGTCGGGGTACTCGGCCGCCGCGTACGCATCGCTCGCCGTCGATCTGCTCGACTCCCTTCACCTGAGCGACGTCGTGCTGGTCGGGCACTCGATGGGTGGGGAGATCGCGGCGCTGACGGCGCTCAGAGCGCCCCAGAAGGTCCGCGGACTGGTGCTCATCGACGCGGCCGGCCTGGGCACTCACATGCCGCTCCTCACCCGGCTGGCCCGGGCACCCCTCGTGGGACGGATGATCGCGGGGCTGCGGGGTCGCAGCGGCACCCAGGCCACCCTCCGGTCCACGTTCGGGGACCCCACCCGCATGACCACGGAGGAAGTGGATCAGTACTACGCGCCCGTCGCCGAACCCCAGTTCAGCCGGACCATGGCGGGCGTCGCCCGGGAGTTCAACTTCGAGGCCCTGAAGGGTCGCCTGGATTCGATCGCCGTTCCGACCCTGGTGATGTGGGGCTCCCGGGACATCTGGATCCCGCCCGGGGTGGGGGAACGCATGGCGCTCGCCCTCCCGCGGGCCGCCTTCGTGCTGGTTCCCGGTGTCGGGCACGACGTCCCGGATGAGGATCCGGCGGCCTTGACCCGGTCCTTGATCGCTTTCCTTCAGCAGGGACTCCCCAAGCCTCCCGCAAACGTTGCAATGATGTAGATTAATATCAACTTTGCGGTTGACATAATGAGCCATGAAGCACAAGCTGAGTAATGACAGAGCGTTACGAATCGTGGATTCCGCTCAGCGGGAGTTCGCTCGGCGGGGTTTCGAGGGCGCGCGGGTGGATCAGATCGCCAGGGCCGCGGGGGTCAACAAGCAGCTCCTGTTTTACTACTACCAGTCGAAGCGCGGGCTCTTCAACGCGGTACTCGGTCGTGCGGCCGCAGATCTCGAACAGTCCCTCAGCGGCCTGACTGCCACCGGGGGCCGACCGCTCGACCGGCTGGAGCGGTCGCTGGACGCGCTCTACGGGTTCTTCGCCAGCCATCCGGAGCTGGTGTCCCTGCTCACCCGCTCCGGCCGAGTGGACATCGCCCCCTTCGCTCCGATCGTCAAACGGTTGGTGGTGCTTCTGGCCGAGGGGCAGGGCCTCGGTCAGGTGCGGGACGATGTCGACCCGCACCTGACCGCTGCTCAAGCCCTGGTCTTAATGGTGGGATTCCTGAATCTCGAATCGGTGGTCTCGGCCAGCGCCCCCTCACTCGCGGTGGATGAACCCGCTTTGCGGCAGCGCTGGCGCGAGGGCGCCACCCGACTTCTGGTCGCTGGGGTCGCCGCGCGTTAGCGGCCGACCATCTTCGGCTCTTTGGGGGCGTCACCCTCGAAGACCAGGTGACCCGCCTCGAACCGCGCTCCCCGCAGCGCCAGCGTCAACACTTCGCCCAGCTCCGACACCAGGTGCACCTCGAGCGTCGAGCGGACGTCGGCCGGCAAGTCCTCGAGATCCCGGCCATTCTCCTGGGGCAGGATGATGGTCTGAATCCCCGCCCGCACCGCGCCCAGCACCTTCTCCTTCACTCCACCGATGGGCAGGACCCGGCCCCGCAGCGTCACTTCCCCGGTCATCGCGAGGTCGTGCCGCGCCGGCCGGCCCGACAGCGCCGACACGAGGGCCGTCGCCATGGTCACACCGGCCGAAGGTCCATCCTTGGGGATGGCGCCGGCCGGGACGTGGACATGGACGTCGGTGGTTTCGAGCCGGCTCGCCGGGATGCCCAGCTGATCGGCGTGGGACTTGGCGTACGTCCAGGCAGCGCGCGCCGACTCCTTCATCACGTCACCGAGCTGCCCGGTGAGCGTCAGCTCGCCTTTGCCGCGCATCACGCTGGCTTCGACGAACATGATGTCGCCGCCCACGGGCGTGTAATACATCCCGGTGGCCACCCCGATATCGTCGGCCCCAGCCTTGTGCTCCGGATGAACTTTCGGGCGCCCGATGAGGACCGGGACATCGGCCGCGGTGACCGTGAGGCTCTCCGCGTCCTTGCCCGCGATCTTCCGCGCGGCCTTGCGTCCCACCTTCCCGATTTCGCGTTCGAGCTGCCGGACGCCCGCTTCCCGCGTGTAGCTCGAAATCACGGCTTGAAGCGCGTCATCCGTGATGGTGAGCTGGGCTTCGGTCAGTCCGTTCTCGTGCAGCTGGCGCGGGATCAGGTACCGCTTGGCGATCTCCTGTTTCTCCCGCTCGGTGTAGCCGGCGAACGTGACCGTTTCCATCCGGTCCATCAAGGGACCCGGGATGTTCTGGGCGAAGTTCGCGGTCGCGATGAACAGGACCTCGGAGAGATCGAACGGCACTCCGAGATAGTGATCGGTGAACGAGTCGTTCTGCGCCGGATCGAGCACTTCGAGGAGCGCCGAGGCCGGGTCGCCCTGGAACGAGATGCCGAGCTTGTCGACTTCGTCGAGCAGGAAGACCGGGTTCTTGGCGCCCGCCTGCTTCATTCCCTGAATGATGCGCCCCGGCATGGCGCCAACGTAGGTGCGCCGGTGGCCCCGAATGTCGGCCTCGTCACGGGCGCCGCCGAGTGAGATCCGCACGTACGGGCGGCCCATGGCGCGCGCGATGGACTTCGCGATCGAGGTCTTGCCCACTCCCGGGGGACCCAGGAAGAGCAGGATGGGTCCCTTCGCCTGCTTGTCGTCCTCGTTCCCCTTGGCCTCGGCGCCCGGGGACGCGAGACGGAGCTTCCGCACGGAGAGGAACTCGAGCACCTGGTCTTTCACTTCCTGCAGCCCGAAGTGATCCTCCTCGAGCACCTTGGCGGCGCGCTCGAGATCGAGGGATTCCTCGGTGCGCTTGTTCCAGGGCAGCTCGGCCACGGTCTCCAGATAGGTCCGGATGACCTGGCCCTCCATGGAGTCGCGGTTGGCCCGGTCGAGGCGCGAGAGCTCGCGATCCACTTCCTTGCGCGCGGCTTCCGGAAGGTCGAGCGCGGCGAGCCGCTTCTTCAGCTCGTCGTCACCCGCCGCTTCCTCTTCGCCCAGCTCCTTGTGAATGGCCTTCAACTGCTCGCGCAGGAACATCTCCCGCTGCCGCTCGCCCAGCTCTTCCTGGACCTGCGACTTGATGTCCTCCTGGGCGTCGAGCAGGCCGATCTGCCGCTGGACGTGCACCAGCACGCGGCGGAGCCGGTCTTCGACCCCGAGGGTCTCGAGCAGGCTCTGCTTCTCGCCGGGCTTGATCTCGAGGTAGGAGGCCACGAGGTCGGCGAACCGACCCGGATCACTCACGTCATCCAGGACCTGCTTCACCACGTCCTCGGGAAGGCCGGATTTGCGGCCCAGATCGCCGGCCCGTTCCCGGGCCTCCCGGTACAGCGCAACGAAGGCCTGGTTCTGGTCATCCAAAGGAGCAAGGTCGGAGACCTCACGGACCACGGCCACGAGGTGCCCGGACGCGTCCTGGTAATGGAGCGCGGTGCCGCGGACCTCGCCGTGCAGCATCAGCTGCACCCCGCCGATCCCGCGCTGGATCTGGCTGATTTTGGCGATGGTGCCGGTGGTATAGAGGACCCCCGGCGTCACCTGGTCGACGTTTTCCCGCTGGGAAACGGCGAAGATCAGGCGGGATTCGCTTCTCAATGCGGCTTCAATGGCGCGCAGGGTCGCAGGGCGACCGGCACCGATCGGCGCCGAAACGCCGGGGAAAAGGACCATTTCACGAAGAGGCAGGACCGGCAGCGTAAGACGCTCGTACATCGCAAGGCACTCCAGTTAGAGAAGGTGGCTCGGGGTCTCCCCGGGTGCATCCACCGTGCCAACGGAAAACCTCCAGCGGAGCGCCAGCGTTCCCCGGCCTCCCCGGCCAAACAGGCAGTTCCTGCCGATCCCGCCCCGGAGGCGCTGTGGGAGCGGCCACTTCGGCGGGGAAGCACCCGGGGCCGAGCGGCGTAAGTTCCGGTGGCTATGGCGGTTGCCGTACCAGTTCCAGAGGGCTAATCTTTCGAGTCTGTTCCGACCGCCTTTAGCGACGGGCCCAAGGGGAGAATGAGCGAGAACGACAACTCATTGATGGGCCGCCTTTCCCGGGCGCTCGGCACCGCCTACACCGTCGACAGTGAGATCGGCCGTGGCGGAATGGGCGTCGTTTACAACGCCCGGGACGAGCGACTCAAGCGGCGGGTCGCCATCAAGGTCCTCCCTCCCGAGCTCGCGTTCCGAGAAGAAATCCGCCTCCGGTTCCTCCGCGAGGCCGAGACGGCTGCGCGCCTGTCTCATCCCCACATCGTCCCGATTTTCAGCGTCGGCGAGGGCCCCGACGGCCTGGTCTACTTCGTCATGGCCTACGTGGACGGCGAGCCGCTGTCCGGCAAACTGCAGCGGCGCGGCACCCTGCCTCCCGAGGAAGTCCGGCGGATCATGTTGGAGACCGTGGACGCGCTCGGCGCCGCCCACGCGGTGGGCATCGTGCATCGCGACGTCAAACCCGACAACATCCTGCTCGAGGGCTCCCGCGGCCGGGTGATGGTCACCGACTTCGGGATCGCCAAGGCGTTGAGCTCCGCCACCGGCGGGGGCACGCTCACCGGCACGGGTGTGGCTATCGGGACACCGCACTACATGAGTCCCGAACAGGCGCTGGGGGAGCGGGAAATCGACGGCCGGTCCGACCTCTACAGCCTGGGCGTCGTGGGCTATCAGATGCTCGTCGGCGAGCTGCCCTTCTCAGCGCCCACCGTTCCCGGGCTCCTGATGAAGCAGATCACCGAAGAAGCGCCCGATATCACGACGAAGCGCACTGACTGCCCTGCGGAGCTGTCGGCCTGCGTGATGCGCTGCCTGGACAAGGACCCGGAAAAGCGGTGGCCCACCGCCGATGCGCTGCGGCGCGCGCTCGAATCGCGTACGACGCCGGCATTCCGACCGTCGCCACGGCCGGTGACCAATCGCATGACCGGTGGCGGTCTCGGAAGCCGTCCGGCTGCCCAGGGGCGTCCCCCGCTGCCCATCCCGCGCTCCCCCGACGTCGGCCGGGGGCGTTTACCGCGGCGGCAACGGGAACGCGACCGCAATCAACCCAAGCAGACCGTCGGCGGCGAAGCCGCGCTGGTCAAGGCTACGCGCGCGGCCCTGGTATCGTGGGCTTCGGTGTTCTCCGGCGTGCTGTTCGTCGATCTGGTCGCCGGCGGCGGGCTGAAGTGGGCGGTCATCGGGGTGAGCATCTGGGGCGCGTTCTCCGTGGTGCCGCGCTTCCTGAAGCTCTGGGAGAACGGGTACTCGTGGAAGGATGTCTTCTCCCGTCCGGCCGCGGCCGACGCGGCCCAGTCCCGGCTCAGTCCCATCGGCTCGACGGCGCCGCTCGTTCCCGCGACCACCGATGAGTTCGGCCGGGAAGCCGCGACCATCGATCAGGTGCGCCGGGACCGGCAGGCGATCTTCGGAGTGGTGGAGCGGCTGTCCCCATCTGACCGCGAGCGGCTCCCCGACGTCACGGCCACGGTGGATGCGCTGATGACGCGCGCCGAAAGTCTCGCCCGGATGCTGACGGCCATGAGCGCGGACGTGGACGGCACGTCCGTCACGCGTCTGGACGACCGCATCGCCTCGATGAAAGCGCAGCCGGAGGGTGTCGAACGGGACCGGCAGGTGGGGCTCCTGGAGCGGCAACGGCAGGCGCTGGCGGATCTGGTGGGGCGTCGGAACGGCGTGCGGGAGCAGCTCGACTCGTGTGTGCTGGCGATGCAGAACGTCCGGTACGACCTGCTGCGCCTCAAGTCAGCCGGGATCGGCGCGGTGCTCGGGGATCTGACCCAGGCCACCCAGCAGGCCCGGGCGCTGTCCCGCGACGTCGATCACGCCATCGCCGCGGCGGGTGAAGTCCGGGACCTGATGCGGTCCTAGAAGGCCTTCAGCTCCCGCATGGCGGCCGCCAGGCCCTCGGCCTGGGGCAGAATGACATCCTCGAGCTCCGGCGCGTACGCCACGAAGGTGTCGGTAGACGCCACCCGCTTGACCGGCGCGTCCAGCCAGGGGAAGCAGATGTCCGCCACCCGGGCCGCGATCTCCGATCCATAGCCCCACGACAGCGAATCTTCGTAGGCCACCAGCACCTTATTGGTCTTTCGCACCGACGCCTCGATGGTGTCCCAGTCGACGGGCGACAGCGACCGGAGGTCGATGACTTCGACCTTGGTGCCGTCGGCGTCCTCGAGCATCTTCGCCGCCACGAGCGCGCGTTGCACCACGGCGCCGTAGGTGATCACCGTGAGGTCCGTGCCTTCGCGCGCCACGCGGGCCTTCCCGAAGGGAATCATGAAGTTCGGGCCGGGGTTGGGCGCCTTGTTGTAGGTCTGCCGGTACAGGTGCTTGTGTTCCAGGAACAGTACGGGATCGTCGCACCGGATGGCGGTGCGGAGGAGCCCGTTGGCGTCGAGCGCGGTGGAGGGGCAGATCACGCGCAGCCCGGGGATCGAGGTGAAGACCACCGCGCCGGTCTGGGAGTGATAGATGGAGCCACCCTTCAGGTAGCCACCGTAGGTCACGCGGATCACCGCGGGGCACTTGAAGGCGTTATTCGAACGCCAGCGCATGGTGGCCAGCTCGTTCCGGATCTGGTGATAGGCGGGCCAGATGTAGTCGAAGAACTGGATCTCGACCACCGGCTTCCACCCCCGCATCGACAGTCCAATGGCCCGGCCCACGATGTTGGCCTCGGCGAGCGGCGAGTTGAACACGCGGTCTCCGCCGTATTGCCGCTGCAGACCCCAGGTCACCTTGAACACGCCGCCCTTGCCCTTCACGTCCTTCAGGGCCGCCTCGCGGCTCGCGTCCGCCACGTCCTCGCCGAACACGAGGATACGCTGGTCGCGGGCCATCTCGTCCTTCATGCAGGAGTTCAGGAGGTCGACCACCGTGGTGGGCTCGCCCTTGAACTGCGGATCGTCCTCGGTGTCGAACTGCTCCGACGTGGGGTCGACGTCCGGGGAGTACACGTAGTCGTACACGGTGTCGGTCTTGGGCTGCGGGGACACCAGCGCCATGTCCACCGCCACCTGTATTTCCTCGTCCACCTGCTTCTGAATCGCCTCGAGCTCGGCCTGGGTTGCGACGCCCTCCGCGAGCAACCGCTTGGGGAAGGTGATGATGCAGTCGCGCTTGGCTTCTTCTTCTCGTTCTTTGGCCGGACGGTAAAGCACCTCGTCGTCCGACAGCGAGTGAGAATAGGGACGGGTGACGTGGGCGTGGACCAGGGCCGGGCCCTTCCGCTCGCGGCAGTATTCCACCGCGCGGCGCATCGCCTCGTAGGAGGCGATCGGATCACAGCCATCCACTTCCTGGATGAGGAGCCCCGGAAACCCGGTGACCAGTTTGGACACCGAGCCGCCCGCGGTTTGGACTTCGACGGGGACGGAAATGGCGTAGCCGTTGTCTTCCACGAGAAAGACGACGGGCAGCTTGAGATTGCAGGCCGTGTTCAGCGCCTCCCAGTACTCGCCCTCACTGGTGGTCCCGTCGCCGGACGAGCAGTAGACCACCTCGTCCTTCTTGACGGAGACTTCGGGGACGTCGGGAATCCGGGCGGCGCGGTACCACGTTTCGGCGCAGCCGACGGCCTGAAGGAACTGCGTACCGGTGGGGGACGACTGGCTGACGATGTTGAGCGCCGCGTGGCCCCAATGGGAGGGCATCTGCCGGCCGCCGGAATTGGGGTCCTCGGCGGCGGCCACCGCGGACAGCAGCATTTCCGTGGGGGTCATCCCGACCGCGAGACAGAGCGCGCGGTCGCGGTAGTACGGGTAGAACCAGTCGTAGCCGGACTTCATGGCCTTGCCCGCAGCCACCAGGATGGCTTCGTGTCCCGCGCCCGAGATCTGAAAGAAGATCTTGTTCTGCCGCTTGAGCTGGATCTCCTTATCGTCGATGCGGCGGGAGAGAAACATCAGGCGGTACATGTCCAAGAGCTCGGTCTTGCCGAGGGTGGACTTTCCGGCCTTGGGCTGGGAACGCGGGGAGGTCTTGGTCGCCATGGGCGGGAAAATAGCCTAGTTGGCCTTCCCCTTCAAAAGGTCTCCCAGCCTGGGAAAGGCCGCGAGGGCCATCCGGACGTCCCGATCGTGATGCAGGTCCAGGTCATAGCGCGCCGCCATCCCCCAGCGGGTTTCGACCACCCGCCGCCCCACCTGGTAGCCCAGCTGCCACTGGGTCAGGGAATCGACGGACGCCTGGACGTGCAGGCGCTCCCGGATGCGGGTGAGCAGACCGGGCATGAGGGTCCTCCCCCACGCCGGCAGGGTAGCCTCGAAGGCCGCCATTCCGGCGGGAGTCCCGGGCAGCGTGGCGGCGATGCTGTCCGCCACCGCGGCCACCCAGCCCGAATCCTCCGCCGCCACCCACCAGGCCCCGGGCTCGGTGCCGGCGGAATCGACCAGGTCGGGCAGGACGCCGCCCCCGCCGCGCACGACGCGCCCGGCGTCGGTGTGGTAGACCTGGTCGGTGTCCCCCTGCGCGCCGCCCCGTCCCGCCAGGGAGTAGTACTGCTCGACGGCCAGACCCGTGTACCGCCGCTGGATGTAGCGGCCTGACGGCGAGATCACGTGGCCGATGGTCATGTGCAGGACTTCGCCCGACGAGAGGAAAAAGTCGGTCTGCATCAGCGCTTTACCGAAACTCCGGCGGCCCACGATGAGCGCCCGGTCGTGATCCTGGAGAGACGCCGCCGTCGCCTCGGCGGCGCTGGCGGAGAGCCCGTTCACCAGGACGATGAGGGGAAGGTCCCGGAAGTCGCCGTCCCGGCGCGTGCGGTACGTCGTGTCGACGTCGACGCGCCGCCCCTTGGTGCTGAAGACAATGGTGCCCTTCGGGACGAATTCCGACACCAGATCCACCGCCTGGCTCACGATGCCGCCGAGGTTGTTCCGGAGGTCGAGGATGATCTGCCGCGCTCCCTGCTTCCGGAGGCCCTTGATGGCGTCGTGCACCTCGTCGGCGGACTTCTCGCCGAACTCGTCGAGGCGCAGGAATCCGGTGGTGGAGTCCACCATCCGGGCTTCGAAGACGGAATGCGCCTCGAGCACCCGCCGCTTCAGCGCCAGCGTGAACGTGTCGGGCTCGAGCCGGGACCCGCGGGCAAAGCGGACCCGGATCTTGCTTCCCGCCGGTCCCGCCATCCGCAGACGGATGGTCTCGATCTCCAGGCCCGCCACCACGGTGTCGTTGATCGCCAGCACCCGATCCCCGGGACGGACTCCCGCGCCTTCCGCCGGACTCTGAGGGTACACGCCCAGCACGGTCGGCTCTCCGTCGATCTCGTCGAGGCTGGCCCCGGTGACGGCGAGAATGCCGCGCTGGAGCGAGTCGAGGCGCTCGTAGTCCAGTCGGGAGAAGAAGAGGCTGTGGGGGTCCAGGTCCCGCAGCACGCCGTCGATCGCGGACTTGACCAGGACGCTGTAACTGACCGAATCCGGGTAACTGTGGAAGATATAGGTCAGCACCTGCGAGAAGGTCTGGAGCTCCTCGTACGAGGTGCGCTGTTGCGCCGAGCTTTTCGTGAGTGGCGCGCTCACCAGGAGCGCGGCCAGCAGGGCCCTACTGCAGCGAGGCAAGGCGCTTCCTGGCATCATCCACCTCGGGTCCGAGACGTTGAGGGGCCATCGCGATGAAGCGCGTGAACGCCTCGCGGGCCGCGGCAGACTGGTCGAGCTCCTGCGAGACGATGCCGAGACGGTAATTGATCTCGGGACAGCGTCCGTCGACGAATTGGGCCTTCTTGAGCGCGGCCGCCGCGTCGGGCAGGCGCCCGGCGTCATGCTCGATGGCGGCCAGGTCGACGAGCAGCGATGCATCGTCCGGATTGGCGTCCACGGCCGCCTGCGCTTCTGCCGTCGCCTTGTCCCACATCTTGTATTGGCGGTACATCTGCGCCAGACGCACGTGCGCCATGTACATCCCCAGGTCCGCACTGATGGCGTCCTCATACAGCTGCACCGCTTCCGCCGGCTTGTGCAAACGCTCCTTGAAGACGGCCAGGAAGTACCGGAAGTCGTTGGTGTTGAGTGGGAAGTGGATGAGTGAGTCCGAGCGCTCCACCGTCTGCGCACGTTTGAACAGAGTTTCGAAGTCGCTGCTCGCTTTGTCGTAGGCGTTCAGGTGGGCCGCGGCGAGGCCATGGTAGATCAACACCCACGCGGGGACGGAATCCTCGGGGCTCGAGCTGTAACGGCGGCTCCAATACAAGTCCATCGCGCTGAAGGACAGCTCGTAGCGCTCGTAGGCGTATCCCGCGACGCCGAGCCACGCCAGCGCATCCGTCGTTTCCTTCTCGAATCCCTTGTACTCCGGCAGGGAGACCAGGTCCTGGGGGATGGGCTTCTCGCCGCGGGCACGCCAGTCGACGAGCGGGTCGATCAGGAGCGCCTGGACTCGAAGCCGGGCCGCGTCGTCAAGCGGTTTCGTCCACTCGGGCGGGACCCGGTTCTTCGCCTCGGCCTTGACCAGCTTCGGCTCACGAACATAAGGCAAGTCGCCGAGCCAGAGGTACGCGGGTGCGTAGCGGGGGTCCGCGGCGATCGCCGTCCGGAAGGCGCGCTCCTCGTCGTCGTATCGGTGGGCGAATTCGTAGAACCGGCCCAGGCGGAACTCGATCTCGGCGTCGAGCGAGTCGCCGCCCTTCACCAGTGCCTCGAGCCGGGCCACGCTGTCCTGCTGGGCCCGCACCGGAGGAGCGGATGTCGTGAGAAGCAGGGCGAGGCATCCGATCGCACGCACGGTCATCGATCAATCCTCTGCGCAGTTTCGATAGGCGGTTTTGCGGCAAACCGGGCCGTCCATGCGGCGTTCCCGATCAAAACGCCCAAATGCCAATCTGCTCCAAAACAGAACGGGCGCCACCCACGGCGCCCGCTGAATTCGGCGTTGCACATTGCACCGCAATCAATGCCGCTCGAACACCACCTTGCCGCCGACCACGGTGACCTGGACGTGGGCCTGCCCGATCGAATCGGCCGGAATGGCGAACAGATTACGGTCCACGACCACGACGTCCCCGTACATGCCGGGCGCCAGCGTGCCCCGCACCTTCTCCCGATGCACCGCGTACGCGTTCCCCCAGGTATAAGCGCGGAGGGCTTCAGTGAGCGTGATTTTCTCCGCCGGCATCCAGCCGTTGGGGTTCTTCCCGTCGTTGGTCCGGCGCGTCACCGCCGCGTCGATGCCCTTCAGCGGATCGGGCGTCGCCACGTCCCAGTCCGATCCGAACGCCAGCACCGCGTGCGTGTCGAGCAGCGTGCGGAAGGGATACGTGGTCTTGATTCGCTCCGGTCCGATCCGGTGCTCGATCCAGCGCCCGTCGTCAGTCAGGTGGGAGGGCTGCACCGAGGCGATGATGCCGTCGCGACCGAACATGGGAATGTCCTGGGCGCGAAGATGCTGGGCGTGCTCGACGCGGAACCGCCGGTCGCGCGGGCCATGGGCTTTGCCCACGCTGTCGTAGATGCCGAGCAGGACGCCGTTGGCCTCGTCGCCGATGGCATGGACCGCAACCTGGAGACCCACCGAATCGGCCGCGCCGATTCGCTTCGCCATGCTGTCAGGTGGAGAGCGGAAGAGGCCGGTGTAGCCGGCGGAATCGGAATAGGGCTCGTAGAACTTCGCGGTTCGCGCCCCCGCGGACCCGTCCATGAACCCCTTCACGCCTGCCACGCGCACCCAGTCGTCCCCGGCGCCGAGCGCCTTCACGGAGTCGGCCACGGCTCGCCACTCCGGGAGCGGGAGATACAGCGTGAACCGCATCGTCAGCTTGCCGGCTTGCTCCATCCGCCGGAGGCTGGCCCAGTCGGCGAAGGGGACGGACACGAACGACGTCCCGGTGAGGCCCAAAGATTCCGCGTACGCCTGGGCGCGCGCCACCGCCGAATCGAGCCGCTCCGGAGACGGCTCGGGAACAGCCTGTGCGATGAGCGCGAGCGCGTTGTCCTTGAAGATCCCGGTAGGCTCGCCAGTCCTGGCATCGTGCAGGATCTCGCCCCCCGCGGGGGTCGGCGTGTCCTTCGTGACTTTCGCCGCCTTGAGCGCGGCGGTGTTCGCCAGGGCTTCGTGACCGTCCAGGCGGGAGATGTACACCGGGTTGTCGGGGGTCACCGAATCGATCCACTCGCGACGGGGGAGCGGCTGGCCCGGCCAGAGCGTGTGGTCCCAGTCACCGCCGGTGATCCATTCCCCCGGCCTGCGCGTCTTCGCGAATGCGGCGACCCGGCGCACGAACTCCTGCGGCGTCGCGGCGGTCCGGAGATCCACCGAGGAGAGCTGGAAGCCGCCGTCCACGAAGTGGGTGTGGGCGTCGTTGAACCCGGGAGCGATGAGGCCGCCCCGGGCGTCCAGGATGCGGGTGCCGGGTCCGACCAAGGGCGCGAGCGCGGCGCTGTCGCCGACGGCGACGATCTTGTCACCGGCAATAGCGACGCCCCCCGCCACCGGGCCTCCGCTGCCCGTGCCGGTCCAGACCATGCCGTGCGTGATGACGAGATCGGCCCGCTGGGCGCAGGCGGACAAGGGAAGCAGGAGCAGCAGGGACAGCCGGCGCATCAACGTCTCCTTACCGCAGCTTGGTGATTCGGCGGATAGTGTCGAGAGCAGCGATGGGGTCGGGCCCGGGCGTGGCGGGAGCCGCGGCGCGTGAACCCAGTCCGTCGCGAATGTCGAGGAGGACTTCGAGGAGCAGCTGCTCCCGCTGGAAAGCCGCGTCGAGATCGGCCATGCGGCGCTCGTCGCCCGCGGTGCGGGCGCGATCGTATGCCTCGCGGTACACCGATTCGAGATTCTCGAGGATTCGCTCGCGCGGGCGGGGGCTCATGGCTTGAGAACCAGCCCGGCCGGGACCTTGGGCACGAAGTACGTGGACTTCTGGGGCATCACTTCGCCCGCATCGGCCACCGCCACCACCTGCGACACCTTGGTGGCGTTGAGCAGCACGGACGCGGCCGCGTGCCCCTTCCGGACGGCGTCGAGAGCCGCCTGGGCATCGGGTGTGTAGGTGAGCGTCGGCGTCGAGGTCCCGGCCCCGAGTATCTGTTTGACCACCAGCGGCTCGATCACCGCGACGTCGAGGGACCGGAGCGCGGGGCTGGTCGACAGGCCCGGTATGTCGTCGAGCGGCGCATTCGACCGGAGCACCAGCGTCAGGCCGTCTCCGGGGAGGGCGACGAAGCAGGCGGGACGGGCGGCTCCCACGCGCGCCAGGTGCGCCACCGGATCCGCCACCAGTCCGCTCGGCGTCACCTCGAACCAGAGCTTCCACTGCTCGATCAGGTGCGAGACCTCCCGCCCCGCGCCGTAGATCACGCGATGCGTGGGAAGGACGACGAGCCCCGGGTCGTGCGCGGAGACAATGAACGCCATGAGACGGTCGGCGGCGGGGTTCTCCTTGGCGTAGGCGACCGCCGTCTCATACCGGTGATGCCCGTCCGCGATGTACAGCGCCCCGAGGGACGCCCGGCGCGCCAGCTCATCCCCGGCCTTTCCCGTCACCACCCAGAGCCGGTGGCCGACGCCGTCCAGCGTCCCGTGGGCCGCCGGAGGGGTCCCGGTCACATCGAGCAGGGCCTTGGTGAGACCGCGGTCCGCGTCGGGGGCGAGCAGGAAAATCGACTCGAGCCCGGTCCGGGTCTCTTTCAGCAGGGCGAGGCGATCGGCCTTGGGGCCGCTGTGGGTCCGCTCATGCGGCCGGACCCGGCGAGTGTCGTACGGCTCAGCCGATACCGCGGCCAGCATGCCCACGCGGGTGCGCCGCTCGCCCGAGGGAAGCGTGTAGTCCTGCGCGACGACGTACACCGAGGGACCGGGATCGGCGGCCAGGGCACCGGCTTTCCGCCATTCGCCGAGCCTCCGGGCCGCCTGCGCGTACTTCTCCTCCGCCACCGCGGCTTCCGGGAGAATGAGGTGCACGATATTGTGGGGATCGCGGGCCGCGAGCGTCTTCCGGGCGTCGGGTGAAATCACGTCGTACGGAGGAGCCAGGACCGCATCGAGCGTCGGGCGCGCGTAGCGCTCTCCGCGAAACGGCGACACCAGCGGTTTGGCAGCGGTCACGAACGGAGGCTCCGGTGTCCTTTGGCGAGGCCCAGGCGGTGGTGGATCAATGGATCAGCCAATATAAAGAAGGATATTTCAGTCCGCTCACCAATCTGGCACGGCTCTCCGAAGAAGTAGGCGAAGTGGCGCGCGAGATCAATCACGGGTTCGGTCAGAAGACCAAGAAGCCCAGCGAAGCGGATGGGAACCTGGCCCTGGAGCTCGGGGACGTCCTCTTTGTGGTGATTTGCCTCGCCAACTCGCAGAAGATCGATCTAGACAACGCCTTCGCCGCCACGATGGCGAAGGTCAGGACCCGCGACGCCGACCGCTGGACCAGGAAGGAACGTTGATCTCCTCGTAGATCCTGTCGTAGGACACCAGGCGGTCGGCGGGAAAGGCACCCTCCTCCGCCGCCCGCTTGACCGCGCACGCCGGCTCGGTCAGATGCCGGCAGTTGTCGAAGCGGCATTGGCCCAGGAAGGGTCGGAATTCCGGAAAGCAGGCCGCCAGCTCGGCCGGCGCGATTCCCCAGGCGCCCACTTCCCGCATTCCCGGCGTGTCGACCACGTACCCGCCCGCGGCCAGCGGCACCAGCTCCGCGGCGGTGGTGGTGTGCTTGCCGGTCCGCCACTTCTCGCTGATGGCGCCGATGCGGAGCTTCAGGCCCGGCTCGAGCGCATTGAGGAGACTCGACTTGCCCACGCCGGACGCCCCGGCCAGCACCGTCTCCCGCCCCCGCAGTCGCTCCCCGAGCAGCTCGATCCCCTCGGGAGCCTTTACGGACGTGAGCAGCACCGGGTACTCCGCCGCCTGATACCGCGCCGCGAGCGCCGGGCCGGCTCCCCGATCGAGCTCGATCTTGTTCACGACCACGAACGCCGGCAGCTGATTCGCCTCGGCGATCACCAGAAAGCGATCGATCATCCGGGGCGTGGGCTCGGGATCCCGCGCCGACACCACCACCAGTACCTGATCCACGTTGGCGGCGATCGGCTGCGCCCGGCCCGCGCCCGCGCCGGCGGCCCGGCGCGCCAGCACGCTCCGTCGCTCCTGGATGGTCGTGATGGCGCCGTTGCCCTCGCCATCGAGGTCCAGCTCCACTATGTCCCCCACCACCACGCGGTCGTCGTCCTTGTGCTTGAGCTTGCCCCGGAGCGTGGCGGTGATTTCGCGACCCTCCACATGCACCCGAAACGTCGCACCCGCGCGCGCCAGGACGACACCGGTGCTCATGAGGCGGCCAACAGTCGATCGAGATGGGCCTTCACGTCTTCGAGGGACAGCTCGAGGAGCGGAGCGACCGCCGCGTCCGGAGTGGTGGCAAAGGCGAGATAGTCGGTCTCGATGTGCCCCACCGGGCGGTCGCCGGCGGCGGACCAGCGGATAAAGAGGAGGGCGGCGCCGAAGCGGCCCGCAGGATCGGGGTCGTCATCCACGAACGTCGAAACGGTATACGCCTGTCCATCACTGCCCCCGAATGCGGGCGCCCGCCGGTGCACGCGCTGGTACCCGCCCAGCGTCCCGTCCGGGGGCATTACGTCCTCCGTACCGACTCCTTGATCACGTTGCCGAGGATGAACCACAGGTTGGCCGGACGCTCCGCCAGCCGCCGCATCAGGTACGGATACCAGTGGGTCCCGTACGGGACGTAGACCCGCAGGTTCCAGCCATCGCGGCGGAGCGCGACTTGAAGATCCCGGCGCACCCCGTACAACATCTGGAATTCGAACCGCTCGGCGCCGATCCCCTTCCGGCGGGCGAACTCCTTGGCGTGCTCGATGATCTTCTCGTCGTGCGTGGCGATCCCGGGATAATTCCCCCGCTCCATCAGCTGTTCCATGCAGGCGACGTAGTTGGCGTCGACGTCCGCTTTGTTGGGGAACGCCACCGTCGCGGGCTCCATATAGGCGCCCTTGCAGAGCCGGACCCGCGCCGCCAGACCGATCATGGCGTCCACATCCCGGGCGGTGCGGCGGAGGTAGGACTGCAGCACCACGCCGGTCGTCTGCCCGAACTCGGGGTAGAGGGTGCGCGTGAACAGGTCCAGCGTGCGCTCGGTGTAGGCGGAGCCTTCCATGTCGAGGCGCACGAAGGAGTGGTACTGCTTGGCCCGGCCGATGATGGAGCGCAGGTTCGCGAGACACAGCCCCTCGTCGATGTCGAGCCCCATCGCCGTGAGCTTGACGGAAACGTTGGCGTCGGCACCGGACCCCTTGATCCGATCGAGCAGCTCGAGGTAGCTCGCCTGCGCGGCGCGGGCTTCGTCCGCCGAGTGTACCGACTCCCCCAAGAGGTCGAGGCTCGCGGACAGCTTCGCGGCATTCAGGTCCTTGAGGGCCGCGATGGCCGTGTCGATGGTCTCCCCCGCCACGAAGCGGGACGCAAAGCGCCGCGCCAGCGAGCTGGAGCGGACGAAGCGAAAGACCTGCGGTTGCTCGCTGAGCCAGAGAAGGCCGGCGCGCAGCATCGTCGAGAAATCCCCTAGCTGATCAGGAGTAGAACGTGCCGCCGCGCCGGGCCTGGTCCTTCAAGGCCGCGCAGGGCGTGAATCGCGACCCCAGCCGCTCGGCCAGACGCTCCAGGTCTTCCACGACGCGCGCGGCGCCGAGGTCGTCGGCGTAATGGAGGGGTCCGCCGCGGAAGGGCGGGAAGCCGAACCCGAAGATGGCGGCGATGTCGCCGTCCCAGGGGGAATGAACCACCCCTTCGGAGAGGGCCAGGGCGGCCTCGTTCACCATCGCGAGGGTGAGCCGCTGCACGATCTCGGCGGCGCGGGGGCCGCCGTTGGGGTGTACGCCGATGAGTGGATAGACCGCTTCATCGACACCCTGCTTCTTGCCACCCTGATATCGGTAGAAGCCCTTCCCGGCCTTTCGCCCCAGCCGACCAGCCTTGATCAGCGCCTCGAGCGCGGGCGCGGGCTTGAGGCGGTCGCCGAAGGCTTTGAAGAGCACCTCCGAGGCATGCCCGGCCACGTCGAGCCCGACCTCATCCAGGAGGGTGATGGGCCCCACCGGGAAGCCGAACTGGACCAGCGCCAGGTCGATGTCCTCGATGGCCGTTCCGCCCAGGAGGATGTGGGCCGCCTCGTTCATGTAGGGCCCCAGGATCCGGTTGACCCAGAAGCCCGGGCTGTCCTTCACGACGATCGGCGTCTTCCCCATGCGGCGACCGAATGCCACCGCCGTGCTCACGGTCCCCGGGGAGGTGTCTTTGGAGGGGATGACCTCGAGCAGCGGCATGCGGGGCACCGGCGAGAAGAAATGCATGCCGATCACCTGCCCCGGGCGCGTCGAGGCGGCGGCGATCTCGGCGATGGGGATGGTCGACGTGTTGGTGGCAAAGACAGCCCCGGCCGGGATCACCGCTTCGACCTCCCGCAGTACCTGCTGCTTGACCTTGAGGTCTTCGAAGACGGCTTCGATGACGAGATCCGCGCGCCCGAACCCCGTGAACGCAGCGTCTCCCGACACCAGCGCGAGCAGCCGGGTGCGATCGAACCGGGTGATCCGGCGCCTCTTGTACCGCTCCTCGATGACGCCGCGGGCCGCCGCCACGCCCTTCGAGACGTGCACCAGATCCGCGTCCTTGAGCCGCACGTCGATGCCGGCCTGGGTGACGGCCGTGCCCGCGATCCCGGATCCCATGAAGCCCGAGCCGACGACGCCGAGGCGGCGCACGTCGACGGGAGGGGGAGGATTGGCGATTCCCAGGTCCTTCTTGAGCGCGTTGGTGGCGAAGAAGATCTGGACCAGCTTCCGGGAGACGTCGGTCACCGCCAGCTGGCCGAAGCCTCTCGCCTCGTGGGCCAGGCCGGCGGTGATTCCGTGTTTGAGGCCGTATTCCACGGTGTCGAGCGCGGCGGGGGGCGCGGGGAAATTGCCGTGGGTCTGCTTCTCGATGTTCTTCCGGGCCATCCGGAACACCAGCTGCCGGCCGAGCGGATTGCCGTCGAGGAGAAAGCCCATCAACCCGCCGGGCCGGCGGCGGTGCGGCCGCCACCCGCCGGCCAGCTTCTTCGCGGCATCGAGCGTCACGCGCCTGAGAATGGAAGGAGGCACCAGCTCGTCGATCATTCCGAGCTGAAGCGCCTTCTTTCCCGGCACCGTCTTCCCCGCCAGAATGATATCGAGCGCGGCGCGGAGGCCGATGAGCCTGGGAAGTCGCTGGCAGCCGCCGGCGCCGGGAAGAATGCCCAGGGTGACTTCGGGCAGGCCGATCGTCGTCTTGGGGTTGTCGGTCGCGACCCGATAGGTACAGCAGAGCGCGAACTCAAGGCCGCCGCCCACGCAGGCGCCGTTGATCCCTGCCACCACGGGCTTGGGGAAGTCGGCGATCCGGCCGAGCATCAGCTGCCCCTGAGCGGAGAGCTGTTCCGCTTCAGCCGTGGTGCTGAGCTTGACGAACTCTTCGATGTCGGCGCCGGCGATGAAGTTGTCGCGCTTGCCGGAGAAGAACGCCACCGCCTTGACGCGCTCGTCCGTCTTGAGTGTCTCGAACGCCCGGGTCACCTCTTCCTTGACCGCCGCCGAGATCACGTTCACCGAAGCGCCCGGCGTATCGAACGTGACGATGGCGATGCCGTCCGTGATTTCCCAGGTGAGCGCGGGACCGGCGGGAGTCATCAGATCCGCTCCAGTACGCAGGCGAAGGCCATGCCGCCCTGCGCGCAGATGGAGACCAGTCCGAACTGGACATCGCGGCGATTCATTTCGTTCGCCAGGGTGGTGATCACCCGTCCGCCGGTGGCCCCGAAGGGGTGGCCGATGGCGATGGAGCCCCCCATCACGTTGATGATGTCGGGGTTTACGTCCCACCCCTTCTCGCTCCAGCCCTTGAAGTTCGAGAGCACCTGGGCCGCGAACGCTTCGTGTACTTCGAGGAGCCCCAGCTCGCCCCACGTGATGCCGGCGCGCTCGAGCGCCTTGGGCACGGCCCAGAGCGGTCCCTGGAGCAGCTGCCAGCCCGGGTCGACGGCGGCCACGGCATACGACCGGAGGTAGGCAAGAGGCCGGTAGCCCAGCGCGCCCGCCGCGTCCTCGCTCATCAGCAGAACGGCGGACGCGCCGTCGGTGAGCGGCGAGGAATTGGCGGCCGTGACCGACCCGTACCGGCGATCGAACACCGGCTTGAGTTTGGCCATCTGTTCGAGGGTGGTGTCGGTCCGGATGCCGTTGTCGGAAACGATGGGCGCGCCCCCGTCCGTCGGAAGCCAGGGGACGATCTCCGCGGTGAGCCGCCCGTCGGCCGTCCCCTGCGCCGACAGCCGGTGGCTCCGCAGGGCCCACTGATCCTGGGCCTCCCGCGTGATCCCGTTTTCCTTCGCCATCTTCTCCGCCGACTGCCCCATCGTCTCCCCCGTGGAGGGCTCGGCGATGGCCGGGGAGACGGGAATCAGGTCACGGGGGCGGATCTTGGCGAGCGTGCCCAGTCGGGCGCCGAGCGACTTGGCCTTCGAAAGCTCGGTCAGGATCTGGGCCATCCGATGGGAATGCAGGATGGGGATATCGGAGAGGGACTCGACGCCGCCCGCGAGAATCACGTCGGCGTGGCCGCGGACGATCTGGTCGGCGGCATTGGACACCGCTTGCCCCGAAGACGCGCACGCCCGGTTGACGGTATAGGCGGGGACTTCCTTCGGGAGCTGAGGGAGGAGGCTCACTTCGCGGGCGATGTTGGGCACCAGCGGCGAGGCCACCACCTGTCCGAAGATCACCTCATCCACTTCCCGCGGATCGATATTGGTCCGCTCGAGGAGCTCGCGGCCGGCGTGCCGCGCCAGGTCCACTGCCAGTACGTCCCGGAACACGGTCCCCGACTTGGCGAACGGGGTACGACACCCGGCGACGATGGCGACCCGACGGGTCCCGTCTCTTGGCCCTACTCCTGGAAGCATTACATTCTCCCTCGGTCGCTCTTCTAGCCCTGACAAACCTACCACGACGCTGGTACGCGAGCCAAGCGGAGGCCCGGTTGGGAGCCGAAACATCGTTCTCGTATCGGGGGCGCACCGCCGCGCTCGCGAAAATGGCGGAGGCGCCCGCCGATCTGCTGATCATCGGCGGCGGGATCACCGGTGCGGCCATCGCCCGGGAGGCCGCCCTGCGAGGCCTCTCCGTCAGTCTCGTCGGGAAGGGTGACTTCGGCGGCGGCACGAGCTCGCACTCCTCGCGGCTGATTCACGGCGGCCTGCGCTACCTCGAGCACGGCGACTTCCGGCTGGTGTTCGAGGCGAGCCGCGAGCGCCGCGTCCTCCTGAACATCGCGCCCCATCTGGTCCATCCTCTTCCGTTCCTCTTCCCCGCCTATCGCGGCGCCCGGGTCCCGGGCTGGAAGATCCTGGCGGCCCTTTGGCTCTATGACCTGCTCGCGGCTTTCCGGAACGTCCATGCTCATCGCTGGCTCTCGCGGAAGGCGGCGCGCCGGATGGAGCCGGGGCTCCGGGAAAAGGGGCTGACGGGCGCGGGACTGTACTGGGACGCCCAGGCTGACGACGCCCGGCTCACGCTCGCCACCCTGCGGGCGGCCGCGCTCGCCGGGGCGCAGGTGGCGAACTACGTCGAGGTCACCGGCCTGGCCAAGCCCGATGGCCGCGTCAAAGGCGTCGCCGTGCAGGACCAGCTCACCGGCGAGACCGCCGTGATTCAGGGGAAGGTGGTGGTGAACGCCACCGGTCCCTGGGTGGACGGCATGCGGCGACTGGACGACCCCGCGGCGCCCCCCCTGCTGCGGCCCACCAAGGGCGTGCACGTGGTGGTGCCCCGCGCCCGGATCGGCCACACCAACGCCATCACCCTGCTTTCGCCCGTGGACGGGCGCGTGATGTTCATTCTTCCGTGGGGCGACGTGAGCTACATCGGCACCACGGACACCGACGACGACGTGTCGCCGGACGAAGTCCGTGCCACCGGCGGGGACGTGGTCTATCTGCTCCGATCGGCCAACGCGCTCTTTCCGCAGGCGCGCCTCGCCCCCAAGGACGTCATCTCCACCTGGGCGGGCCTGCGCCCGCTCCTCGCTCCCGAGAAGTCGGCGACGCCGGCCCAGGTGTCGCGGGAGCATCGCGTGGTGGAAAGCGCGAGCGGCCTGATCACCATAGCGGGCGGCAAGCTCACCACGCACCGCGTGATGGGCCGGGACGTCGTGGACAAGGTGGCGGGGCGGCTGCATGGGGACGATGGGCGCGCCGTCCCCGGGCGCGCGGCCACGGATCATCTGGTGCTTCCCGGCGGCGACATCGCCGACCTCGACGTGATGGTGGAGTCGGCGCGGGGACGGGACATCCCGGAGCCGGTGGCCCGGCATCTGGTGAAGACCTACGGTTCCGAGTCGGCGGCGGTGGTCAACCTGATCGAGCGCGACCGCACCCTGGGGCGGCCGATCATCGACGGGCGGCCCGAAGTCTGGGCGGAAGTGGTGCACGCCGTGGAACGGGAGATGGCGGTGCGTCTCTCCGACGTGCTGATCCGCCGCACGCATCTCTTCTACGAAGATCCGGCGCACGGCAGCGCGGCTGCGCCCCCGGTCGCGCGCCGCATGGCCGAGCTGCTGGGCTGGGACCGCGGGCGCGAGACCGAGGAAATCGCCGACTATCTCACCGAAGTGCAGCGGGCCCGCGAGTTCATGACCAGCGTGGCCCGCGCCAGCGGCGTCAGCTAGTTCCCGCGCACCCGCACCCGCGGCACGTGCACGTGGATCCGCATCCGCCCGACATTGGGCTGCGGCATGGGCATCGGCATCGGCATGGGCATGGGCATCGGCATGCCGCTCAGGTTGTTCCACGGATGCGGGTGGGGATGCGGATGCGGGTGCGGTCCGCGATGCCGCTCGACGTCGCTCTTCTGATAGAACGCCTCCACCGCCTGCTCGGCGCGATCGTCGTCGATCTGCGCCAGCGCCCAGGCCGCGGTCTCCCGAACTTCTTCATCGGAGTCCCCCGTGGCGGCCTTGAGTCCATCGATCGCGGACGGACTGCCGATCTCCCCCAGAGCCCAGGCGGACGTCGTCTGCACGTCGGTTGACTCGTCCTTCAGCGATGCGACGAGACCTGGAACGGCTTGCGCTTCTCCCACTTCGCCGAGTGCCCAGGCCGCCATGCTGCGGACGTCGTTCGACGGGTCTTTCAGCGCTCCCACCAGGCCGGGGACCGCGCCGGGATCACTCACCTGTCCCAGGGCCCACGCGGCCACGCTTCTCACGTCGTCATCGCGGTCCTTCAACGCCAGGGTGAGGGGTCGAACCGTGCTGCGGTCGCCGATCTGTCCCAACGCCCACGCCGCCATCTGACGGACCTCGGCATCGTCGTCCTGCAGCGCGCCCGCGAGCGGAGCGGTGGCCACCGAGTCGGAGATCTGACCCAGCGCCCAAACCGTGGTGGCCCGCACATCGGGATCGGCGTCGCGCAGGGCCGCGCCGAGGGCCGGTACCGCGCTCTTCTCACCCAGCTCGCCGAGGGCCCAGGCGGCCGTCTGGCGCACCGGCGCTGCGGGATCCTGCAGCGCCCGCTTGAGCGGCGTGAGCGCGCTGACGACGCCGATCGAGCCAAGGGCCCGCGCGGCGAGCTGCCGGACCTCGGCCGAGTCGTCGCGGAGGGCCGTGGCGAGGGCGGGGACCGCATCACCGTCGTCGACGGAGCCCAGGGCCCAGGCGCTCATCGCGCGGACGTGCGCATCGCCGTCCTGAATCGTCTTCCGGAGCGTGGGGAGCGCGCGCGCGCTGCCGATGATGCCGAGGCCCAACACGCCGGTGGCGCGCAGGGCGGGATCGCGATCGGCGGACAGGGTGGTGAAGAGCGCGAGACTCGAGGAGTCGTGGTCCGCCACCTGGCTCGCGGCGAGCTCGCGGACACATCGATTGGGATCGCGAACCGCGGCCCGGAACGCGCCGGTGACCGGTGACTCGTCGTCCCGGCGCCTGATCCGCAGGACGGCGCGGGTCAGCGGGTTGCCGATGGGGGCCCCGTAATCGCCCCAGCCCTGCGTGAGCGACCGGGCGGCGAGTTCGCAGACCGTGGAGTCGGCGCCGCGCAGGAGGTCGAGCACCCGGACGATGGTGGCGGAGTCGGTCGCGCCGGAGCGGGGCGCGCGGGGGGCCGCGGCGCCGGACGCGCGTCCGGCCATCCAGGACACGAACGCGAGCGCCAGGACGACGACGGCGGGACGAAGGCGGTTGGCAAGCGGCATAAGGACCTCAAGAGGAATGAGAAAGCCCGGGACCTTTGGGGTCCCGGGCTTTGGATGCCTGGAGTCAGGGCGAGGGTTGCAGTCTACCGGCGGCGCGCTCTCGCCAGCAGCCGGAGGATCTCCAGGTAGAGCCAGATCAGGCCCACAATCAGGGCAAAGGCGCCGTACCACTCCATGGCCTTGGGCGCGCCCTGTTTGACCCCCTGCTCGATCATGTCGAAGTCGAGCACCATCCGGAACGCGGCGACGGCGACTATCACGAGGCTGACCACGATGCCGACGGTTCCGCCGGCATTGAAGTAGCTCGTGTCCACGCCGAAGAGGCCCAGCAGGAGGGTCCCAATGTAGTAGAGCAGGATGGCACCCATCGCGATCCCGATCACCTTGCGGAACATCGGCGTGGCCCTTACCAGGCCGCTGCGGTAGGCGAGCAGCATGACGAAGAGCGTTCCGAACGTGAGCGAGACGGCCTGCACCAGGATGCCCGGATACGCGGTCTGGTACATGGCCGAAATCCCGCCCAAGGCCAGCCCCTCGAGGGCGGCATACAGCGGAGCGGTAATGGGCGCCCAGACCGGTTTGATCCTCGTCGCGATGGCGACACCGAGTCCGCCGAATACACCGCCCAACATCCAGGGCAGCGCCACTCGGGGATCGATGGCGTTGTAGGTCTGCGTCCAGATCCAGCTGGCGGTCGCAAGACAGATGAGCAGCAGAAGGCCCGTCTTGTTCGCGGTGCCTTCGATCGTCATCGTCTCGACACCGGCTGCGGTGCCGGCTCCCACAAAGGTCTTCGAGTTCATCACGGGGTTGGCCATCGGTCCTCCTCTTAGAGCGCGATCTGGATGCCGGTCGTCAGAATCCGGTCGGTCTTCTTGAAGCCCACAGGGGGCAGGTTATCGAAGCGGATCACGTACCCCACTTTAAGCGAGATCGCCGTCGAGAGGGGCGCCACAAGATCCGTGGCCGAGTTGATCCGGAGGTTCTTGCTCTCCTGGAGATCGGGAAGCGCTTCGGCCGCTTCCTGCAGATACGCGGTCTTGTTCAGCATGTGCTTGTAGGTCACGGCCGCCCGGGCCGCCGCGAACGACGTCGCCGGGCCCACCCCCACGTCGCGCTGCTGGTTCTCCGACAGACCGGCTTCCAGCGTCAGGAGGTCGGACGGCCGCTCGATCGCCTTCCACGCGATACCGCCCGCTTCCTGGTAGCGGGACACGACACCGGCGAAGCGATCGCGGTCGAAGCCTCCGTACAGATACGCCGAGATGCCGTCGTGCAGCGCGTAGTCCGCGCGGAGCAGAAGGTGGTACTGGTCGTTGTTCACCGTGTCGTGCGAAGACCCGTAGATCATGGACGCCGCTTCGGAGAGCACCCACGGATGCGCGATATAGGAGAACGAGTTGCCGAAGTTGAACGTGGTGACGCTGGTGTTTCCACTCGTGGTCACGAGGCCCAGGCCCACCGCCAGCTTGGTGGTGTCCGGGCTCTGCGCGGCCGCCGAACCGGCGGCGAGGAGACCACCGAGCACGAGAGTCAGAGATCGCATGCTACAAGATACCCCGGGGCGTGGCCAAGGGGATAACGTCGGGGCATGGCCCCGGGCAAACCCCGGGGCGTGGCCCCGGGGATAACATCAGCGCCACCCGCGGAGGCTCCTCACATAGTCGTGAAGCACCAGGAACTTCTCGAAGAGCTGCACGCCCTTGCGCTTCCGTCCGAACTCCCCGAACAACTCGCGCAGACGCCCCCGCCGGGCCACGTAAAAGCGGAACGTCTCGGCGAAGTCCTCCTGCGGGTGCGTCGCGGCGTACATGCTGACGTAGTCCGGCAGCGTCGTCGCCACCCGGCGCCGCTCGAAGTCCACCCAGTGTTCGTCCGCCACCCGGTAGGCCTTCCGCACTTCGCCGAACGCCCGGCGGAATCGCCCCGTGCTGGTCCAGGACCAGTGATGGTACAGGAACGAGTGACCCAGCTCGTGGAGGATGAGTCCGGTGAGCAGGTTCCAGGAGATCTCATCCCGCCGCCTCTTCCCCGTCACGTAGCGCCGGTCGATCTCGATCACCTTGGGTGCGTCGGGGTCGACGCCCGACACGCCGGGCCGCAGCAACACCCGGTAGTTCCAGTCGGTGAGCCGGCTGACGACGAGCAGGCGTCGGGTGCGGGTGAGTGCCCGGGGGATCAAGGCCTGCCCGGTGGCATCTTCACCGCACCACGGACACGTCTCCATCCAGTCGTCCACGCCCTTGTCGCAGTGCGGGCAGATGTTCTGGAAGTGCGTGTAGCGCCAGATCTGCTCGCGTCCGCACCACGGGCACCAGGGCATGGGGTACATCACGCCGCCGCCGCAGCCCCAATCGCACCGCGCGTGAAACTTGAATCCCTTCGGCGCCTTGAGCGGCTCCGGCGACGATTGCCGGTCGGCGATGCTCCGGCCGCACCAGGGACAGAACGAGAAGGTGTCCGACACCATCCAGCGGCAGTACGCGCACTCGGCCCCGGTCTCGCGCTGGGTGTCGCCCCAGACGAGCGACTTCGCGCAATTGGGGCAATACGACCAGAACCGCTCCAGCTCGGCGCGGCAGCGGGTGCAGCGGACTTCAGGTCTGGGAATTTCCCGTCGCTTCACTTCTTCACCCGCTTCATGTCGGCAGCTACGGTCTTGAGAGCCACCAGAATAACCAGTCCCCCCACCACGCCGGCGACCGGCAGCACGACCATCGCCGTCTGAATGCTCCGGGTCTTGTCGGAGAGATATCCCACCAGCGGCGGCGCGAGGGCGTCCCCCGCGAGGTGCGAGAAGAGCACGAAGGCTCCCGCGACCGAGGCCCGTACGGCGGCGGGAACGACGTCGAATATCACCGCGGCGAGAGGCCCGTTGTACCAGGTATAGAAGAAGTAAATGCCGAAGATGAGCGGCGCGAAGCCCCGCAGACTGCCTGAAATCAGGAGCCAGCCCACCAGGGGGCCCGCGAGGATGAAGCCCACGCCCGAGGTCACCACGCGGCCCCCGGCCCACCGCTGCTGCAGCCAGTCCGCCGACTTCCCCCCGACCAGCACCCCCAGTACGGCGCCCGCCAACGCCCAGGGACCGTACCGGGCGCTGAAGGTGGGGACCGAGAGGCCGTGCACACGACTCATGAACGTCGCGGCCCAGACGCTGAGCCCGTTCACCGCGAACGTGACCATCGCGCCGCCCAAAAAGACCCAGATGAGCGTGGGCGTCCGCAGCACCACGGTGGCCGCCTCGAGGAACTCCTCGAAAGCGGACGCGGCCACATCGCCGGCCTGCGCCGTCCGGCGAACCGCGACCGGCACCAGCCGGGCCACGGTCCACACGAGGCCGGCCGCGACGAACACCCCGAACACCGCCATCGACTGGTCGAAGGAAAGGCCCGCGGCCAGATCGAGGACGCTGGCCGCGACGGCTCCCAGCAGCGACAGACCCGCCACCGGCAGGACGTAGCGGACGGCGCGGCGGACGCCGGCCCGATACCAGCGGACGATCGTGTCGCGTATGGGCGTCGGCGCCCGCTGGTTGAGCTCGCGGATCCGCGCCGCCAGCACCGTGAGGAAGACACCGGGGATCCCCATCACGATGAACGCCCAACGCCAACCGTACTTCACCGCGATGACGCCGCCGAGCCAGATGCCGAGGATCCCTCCCACCACGGTGCCGACGGAGTAGATGCCCATCGCGAACGCTCGGGCGCGTCCCTTGTAGTAGTCGGCGATGATGGCTTGTGACGCGGGCGCGTATCCCGCTTCGCCGACGCCCACCAGGGCCCGAGTCGCGACCAGCTGCCCGAACCCCCGGACGAACCCGCCCAGCGCGGTGAACAGGCTCCAGAATCCCAGGCTCCACGCGATCACGGTGCGGCGGGACTTGAGGTCGCTCAGCACTCCGAGGGGAATGGAGCAAATCGACAGGACGATGATGTACGCGGATCCCAGCCAGCCGAGCTGCTGATCGGAGACGTGGAGCTCGTGCTTCACCGGCTCGAACACGGCGAACACCACGTTCCGGTCGAGATAGTTCAACAGATTGATCAGCGTGAGGAGCCCGAGGACGTACGCGGCGTACGTTCCGGAGCCGGCGATCGTCGTGGCGCCGCTCTTACGCGCGTCCGCCAGTGGCAGCCTCCGCGCGCGCATCGCGCGACTTCTGGGCCTTTTTGTAGGCGGTCAGGAGATCGGCCATCATCGCCGTGCGGCGGTCGTAGAGCCGCTTCAAGGGGCGCGGTTGCCGCTTGGCCAGGGCATAGGCCGCCACGAGCGGCAGCGCCACGGTGTTGTCCAGGTAGCAGACCACGGTCCCGGGGAGCTTGTCGGGGTCGATCTTGCCCCAGCTCACCGCTTCGGCCGGGGTCGCCCCC
>DATMOQ010000150.1:0-3055 GCA_035568195.1 Gemmatimonadales bacterium | reverse complement strand
GCATGCTGTAGTCGCCGATCACAAGGTCCCAGGGCTGGCGGTCCAGCGCGGCGGTGAGCTCGGCTGCGGAGTCCACGCGGATGGTCTGCAGCGCGTAGCCCCCGCGCTCCAGCTCACGCGTGAGCAGGATCGCGTCGTCCTCAGAATCCTCGATCAGGAGAAGCCGGAGCGGAGCGCTCATCACCCGCCTTTAGGTCGGTATCGACACCTACGTGAGCCCTGCTCCCAGGGTGGTGGAGGCAGGGTCCGTCTAATTTGCCGCTTCAACTGCACATAGGTACGGTTTCGGTTATGCTTTGTTCTGTCAAGCTTATAGAAACGATTGCACTAATCACTGCCAGCGATAAATTGGGTATCACGATGGAACTCCGTCAGTTGGGCCACTTCGTCGCGGTCGCGGAAGAGCGGAGCTTCAGCAAAGCGGCTCGACGTGTGAACATTGTTCAGTCAGGCCTCTCGGCGTCGATCCGGTCCCTGGAGCACGAGCTGGGGCTCGCGCTCCTGATCCGGACCACCCGGCGGGTAGATCTTACGGAGGCCGGCCGCGTCTTTCTGGTCGAAGTCCGCCGTGTGCATGCCGCGCTCCAGGGCGCGAAGGACGCGGTGGAGTCGGTGCGGGGCTTGGTCCGCGGTACCGTGCACATCGGGACCATGCAGCGGTTGGCTTCGCTGTTCGACCTCCCGGCCGTGCTGGCCCGGTTTCGGGCCGCGCACCCGGAAGTGGAAATTCGATTGCGGCAGATCGGCTCGGCGACGCTCATGGCGGAAGTGGCGGAGGGGAAGCTGGACTTCGCGTTCCTCTCCTACACCGGCACCCTGCCGCGCGGCCTGTCCATTACGCCGCTGGGCGAGGATCCGCTGGTGTTCGCCTGCGCGTCCACACATCCGCTCGCGCGTCACGATCACGTCAGTCTCGAGACGATCGCGACCCAGCCGTTTGTGGACTTCGAGCCGAACTGGGGCGTGCGCGTACTGGTCGACCGGGCCTTCAGCGCGGTGCACCTCGACCGGCACAGCGCATTCGAGCTGAACGACGTGCCGACGCTGCTCGATCTCGTGTCTCACGGACTCGGCGTCGCCGTCCTGCCCCGGTTCGTGGCGATCGACGCGCCGGGCGTCACCTGCGTGCCGCTCCAGCCCTCGGCGGGATTCTGGCAGCTGATGCTGGCGCGCCGGGATCGGCACCCGATGGGACTGGCGGCGCGGGCCCTGCTCGGACTTATCCTGCCGCGTACTCCGGGGGAGGAGACCGGGGGACGGCGGCGCGGAGACGACGGCAAGAACGTGACTCCGCAGTGACCAGCTCTCAGGGAGGCGGAATGCAGAGTACCGGAACCAGGAACGCCGGGCTGTCGCTCACCATCAAGCTCCCCGTCCTCATCGGGGCCCTGCTGGTCGTCACGATCGTGGTGTACTCCACCGCCAGTTACATCGCGGCCCGGCGATCCACCATCAGCATTACGTCGACCCGCCTCGGGGACGTGACCCAGCAGGTCGCCACGCTGCTGAAGCAGTCGAGCGACCAGATGATCGTCAATATGAAGAAAGCCGCCGACACGTCGGTCGTCACGGCATTCCTCACGCACCCCGATGCCCGCCGCCAGGCGGCCCTGACCGCCCTGCTGCAACCCAACACACCCGCGGGCAAGCAGGTCGCATCGGTCCAGGCGTTCGACGCCGGATACCGGTCCGTGCTGGCCACCGGCGATACCGCGGTGCTCCGCACCGCCGCCGCGGCCACGGAAGAGCTGATCCGCGGTCTGGGCACCCGTGACACCGGTGTGGTGGGCCGCTTCCTGACCGTGAAGGACTCCGTGATTTATCCCGCCGGCGCCTCGAGCATGGCAGGGGGCCGGGTCATCGGATACATCGTCGTGTGGCGGTACCTCACGGCCACACCGCAGGCGCGACAACAGCTGACGCAGCTCATTGGCGCGGGAGCCCATCTATACGTGGGCAACGTCGGCGACAACATTTGGACCGACCTGACGCAGCCCGTCCCTCCACCTCCCGTCGCGGTCGGCGGAACGGCGGGTCTCTTGCGGTACGTCCGGCCCGGCCCCGATGGGGGGCCGATGCTGGCCACCGCCCGAGCCGTCCGCTCGGCACCCTGGACGGTCCTCATTGAGTTCCCGATGGCCACCGTCCTCGCGCCCGCGGCCATCTTCCTGCGGGACTCACTTTTGATCGGCGCCGTCATCCTGGCATTGGGTCTCTTGGTGGCCTGGATCGCGAGTCACCGCGTCACCGGTCCCCTGGTCATCCTGACCCGGACGGCCGAGGGGCTCGCCGGGCAGCACGCGCCGATGATGGGCGGGGAAGCAACGGAGGGAGACGAGATCCTGCGGCTTGCGGCGGCCTTCGAGTCGATGGTGACGCACGTCCAGGAGTCGCAGCGGGACCTCGAGAACCGGGTCAAGACCCGCACCACCGAGCTGCAGGAGCGGAACGAGGAGCTCGAGTCGTTCGCCTACTCCATCTCCCACGACCTGCGGGCGCCTCTCCGCGCCATGGATGGCTTCAGCCAGGCGCTGCTGGAGGAGTATGGCGACAAGCTCGACGCCACCGGCCGGCAATACGCCGAGCGGGTCAAGGGGGGTGCCCGGCGGATGGACCTGCTGATCCGGGACCTCCTGGCCTACAGCAAGATGACCCGCTCCGACATCAAGGTGGGCCCCATCGAGCTGGAGCGCGTGGTCAAGGGCGCGCTCGAACAGGTGGAGGGGGACGTCCGGGCGCGGGGCGCGCGGGTGGTGGTGGACGAGCACTTGCCCCCGGTGTTGGGCCACGAGGCCACCCTGACGCAGGTGGTCATGAATCTGATGGCCAACGGTATCAAGTTCGTCCCCGCCGGGCGGACCCCCGAGATCCGGGTGCGCAGCGAGACCCGCGACGGCGTGATCCGCCTGTGGATCCTCGACAACGGGATCGGCATTCCGCGGGAGTACCACGAACGGATCTTCCGGGTGTTCGAGCGCCTGCACCGCGTGGACGAGTATCCCGGCACGGGCATCGGACTGGCCATCGTCCGGAAGGGCGTGGAGCGGATGGGGGG
>DATMOQ010000149.1:0-4200 GCA_035568195.1 Gemmatimonadales bacterium | reverse complement strand
CTGCCGGCCCCCGACACGGTGGTCGGGCTCCACGTACAGTTCGGCGGCGACTCGCTCCCCGGGCGCACGGTCCGGCGGGGCGGCATCTGGGCCCACAACCCGAACGCCAACGAGCTGGTGATTCAGGCGGCCGCGCTGGCGAGCAACGGCAGCGGGGTGTCGCCGAACAACTCCGGCGGCATCATCGTGAGCGGGACGGGCGGCGGCGTACACATCTACGGGAGCATCGTCTCCAACACGGCCGGGTTCGGGTTCGCCTACGAGACGCCGGGCGTCCGGCTGGTGGGGGATACCGCCCTGGGCAGCGCGGTTTCCGGACTGGGCATCTTCACCGGACTGACCACGACGCTCTCGCCCGCGGATTCCGTGGCAAACAGCCGGTTCTCCGGCAGCGGGCTCTATCCGGCCACCGTGCCCCTGGGAGCCCTCCCCGCGCTCTATGCCGGCAGCGACGCCTGGAGCGGGAATGCGCGGGACACGTTGCTCATGCAGGGCGGCACCATCCTGGGTGCGACCGTCACGCTCCCCCGGGTGCGCGGCGTGCCCTGGCGCGTGTTGGCCCCGCTCGCCGTGGGCGGCTTCGGTACGTTGAACGTCGCCATGGGTGACTCCGTGGCATTCGACAGCACGGCCGCGATCGTGATCGGCGACACGTCCGCGGCGTCCGGGAGTCTCCACGCAATCGGGTCCGACACCGCGCCGATCCTCTTCAGGGCGACGCCGGGCGTCTCGACCTGGCGGGGCCTCAACTACCTGAACGCAGTGGGCGACACGAGTCTCCGGAACGTCACGGTGGACGGCGCCGGATTCCACTTCGTGAACTGCTCCTTGAGCCTCGAGTGCGTCACCGTCACCAACGGGGCCATCCATGTCGCGGGGGCGCTTACCGGGAACCTCGTGTTCGACAGCATCACGGTGCGGAATTCGCTCACCTTCGCGATTGACGCGACCCAGCAGGTGATCCCCGGCGCCGTCGTCGTCCGCCACGGCCAGTTCTACGGCAATCCGTTCCCCGTCCTGTTCAAGGCGGGGCTGGGAGCGGCCCTGCAGATCGACTCGTCGGACATTTACCACTATCGGGCCGGCGGGGATTCGGTGGCCATCCTGAATTCGAACGGGACGTTGGATTCGGTGGTGGCGACGGACAATTGGTGGGGGGACGTCAGCGGCCCCGGGCTCGTGGACTTCGGGACCCCCGACTCTCTGGGCCGGACGGAGCTCGACACGGGCGCCTACGGCGTCCGGTACCTGCCGTTCGCGACCGGCCCGCACTTCCCGGTAGGCGGGCTCGCGGCGGTGCGCGCCGTGCCGGAGTCGCTCGTGTTCTGCTGCAACCTTCAGGCCGGTCAGGCGCTGCCCGACTCCATCCGCGTCCGGACCGTGGACGCCTTGGGGCGCGGCGTGGGTGGTCAGTCCGTGACCTGGGGCGCCGCGTCCGGCTCCGGCACCGTCACCGGGAGCTCGCCGACCGACGCAGGTGGACGCGTGGGCGCCGTCTGGAGCGTGTCCACCGTGGCGAAGCTCGACACCGCGACGGCCACCAGCGGGGGGCACAACGCGACCATTCTGGTCAACGTTTCCCCGGGTCCCCTGGTCTCCGAGCACTGGAAGTTTCTGCCGGGCCTGACCGCAGGGAGTATTTTGCCCACGCAGGACACCGCGATCTTCAGGGCGTCCGGGCATGTGGGGGCCGTCCTCACCAGCGCAGTGGACGCCTTCGGGAACGCCGTTCAGCCGAGCACCCTGGAGTTCGATAGTCTGCCCGCGGCCGGCTTCGCCCACAACTACGGGATCATCACCAAGCTGGCGGCGGATACGATTTTCTTCGTGGACACCAGCAGCATTCCCGTGCCGTTCCAGCTGCACGGCGTGTACGGGCTTCCCACCGGTCAGGTGAACGATTCGGTGGTGATCATCAGCTCGTTCGTGCCGGTGGGCGTCCGGCTCGTGCCGGACACCGTGGTGTTCAACTCGATCTGCCCCACGGGACCGGGGAACATCTTCTGCTCCCGGCCCATCACGGCCCAGTTGTTCGACTCCTCCGGCGCGACGCTCCCGCCCAACGGACAGATCCTGTTCGGGGATTCGTTGCTGTCGGGGAGCTCGGTGACCATCGACAGTACCGGCGGGCCCTCGCTCATGACCACGTTCGTCACGGCCAGACAGCCCGGCACTACCACGTTCTTGGTGACCCAGTTGACGGGAGCCCCGCTCACGCCGGCGACCGCGACCGTCACCATCATCGCGCAGCAGGTGGCGGGCCAGATCGGGGTCACTCCCGATACCCTCTCCACCGGCCTCGGGGACACGGTGACGTTCCACGCCGCGGCCGCCGATTCCGGCGGGACCATGCTGGTGACGCAGCCCGGGTTCCAGTGGGAGGTCGACTCGATCTTCCGGGCCGGTCTGGTGAAGCTCGACTCGGCCGGCGACTCCCTGCAGGTCCGCCTGGACTCTGGGGTCTACAACTTCCCGACGTTCGACTGGGTCGCCGTGACGAGGCCCTTCACGGTGCGCGCTCCGGGAGACACGATCTTCGGACAGGGGACGCTCCACAATCCGCTGGTCTACAACGTGGTGGGCTCCGGGATCAGCATCGGCACCGCGTCCCGCGCGGCGGTGGATACGGTGACCAACAAGACCTTCTATACCAGCGGCGGGAACCAGACCGTCTACGTCAACGACAACATCGTCAACGGCATCGTGGCCGGGATCACGGTCGGGTTCAACCCGTCCTGGCTGGCGGTGAGCCACGCCGGCGGGGCCGACAAGGTCTACGTCTCGAACAGCTCGAGCGGCGCCGTGTCGGTGATCGACGCGGCCACCAACGTTGTGAGTGCCACCATCCCGCTTCCCATCACCGCGTCGTCCTACGGCATCACGGCAGCGGATCCACTGGGACGCGTGTACGTAGCCGCGCGGTACTGCCCGGGCGGGCCGCCGCTCTGCGTCACCCAGGTGGTGATCCTGCCCATCGACGTGGCCGGTGACAGCGTCGTCACGGGCGATATCGTGGCGCTGAACACCGATTCGCTCCGGTTCCCGCAAGGGCTGGCGTACAACCCGAACAACCAGCGGCTCTACGTCGCCATGGATTCGGGCTACGTGAAGGTGGTCGATCCCGTGGCCAAGGCCGAAGTGGGCACCATCCTGGTCCAGGCCGGGTTCACGCTCAGCGACGTGGCCGTGAATCCGGTCACCGACACCGTCTACGTCAGCAATTTCGGCGGGAGCAGCATCGCCGTGATCGATCCCACCACCGGGACCCTGGTGAATTCGCTCCCGGCGAATACGCCGACGGGGATCGGGGTCGACCCGCGCCACAACCGCATCTATTACGCCAGCTCGGGCAATCAGAGCGTGGTGGAGATCGACGGCGCGACGGAGAGCTACCACATGCTGCTGGTCGGTGCCGGGGGCGACAATCCGCAGGACGCGCAACCCGATCCCCGGACCGGGACCGTGTACGCCCCGCACTTCACCGCCCTGACCGCCCTGCAGTTCTACGGGAAGCCGGTGGGCGCCTTGCTCGGGGCGCCGCCCTTCCGCCCCTTCGGCTCCACTTCCACGCGCCTCGCGCCCATGGTCCGGCCCGTGACGCCCAAGGCCAAGCCCGCGGCCCGGCCCGTCAAGGTCCAGCCTGCGCCTGCGCCGGTGAGGCGCACCGGGAACGCCGTTGACAACAAGAAGGCCCTGCCCAAGTAGCTGCCCGGGTTAGATTTCCCGCATGAGCCAATCGGGGCGCCGGAAGACCGTCACCACCGTGGTGGGCGGAGTCCGCGTCGGCTCGGCCCACCCCATCGTGGTCCAGTCGATGACCAACACCGACACCGCGGACGTCGCCGCGACGGCGGCGCAGGTCCGCGCCCTGCATCAGGCCGGGAGCGAGCTGGTCCGCGTCACCGTGAACAACGATGCCGCGGCCCAGGCGGTCGCTGAGATAGTGGCCCAAGTTGAGGTCCCCATCATCGGGGACTTTCACTACAACGGGCACCTGCTGCTCACCAAGTATCCCGCCTGCGCGGCGGCCCTGGCCAAGTACCGCATCAACCCCGGTAACGTGGGCGCCAAGCGCCGTGACGATCACTTCCGTGACATCATCGAGGTGGCGGTCGCCAACGGCAAACCGGTCCGCATCGGCGTGAACTGGGGCAGCCTCGATCAGCAGCTCCTCACCGAGATGATGGACGCGAACGCCCG
>DATMOQ010000148.1:0-3398 GCA_035568195.1 Gemmatimonadales bacterium | reverse complement strand
ACCCGCCCTTCTCGGCCGCCAGCCGGAACGCTTCCATCCCTTCACGCCACCGGGCCTGCCGCAGCGCCACCAGCCCGATGTAGAAGAGCGCGTTGGAGTCCTCGGGGCGCAGCTCGGAGACGCGACGGAACTCCCGCGCCGCCTCTTCGAGCATCCCCGTCTTGTAGAACGCGACGCCCAGGTTGCGGTGCTCCTCGACGCGGGCGTCGGTGATCTTCGAGTCTTCGGCGGCGGTGGCGGTGGTGCGGCCGGCCCGGTGCAGGAATCCGGCGGTAAGGAGGCCGTACATCGCCTTGCCGACCTCGAACTCCCCCAGCCCCGAGTCTTCCATCAGGGTGTGGATGTCCCGCTTGCCGTCGATGAGCGGGAGCAGGCGCTCCTGGGTGGGGTTGAGGGAGACTTCGCTGATCTCGAGGTGGTCCCGGTCCACGATGAAGATCACGTCGAACGACGGGATCTTCTTTTCGATCAGGCTCCACTCGTCCACCCGCCGCGCCCCCTCGAGGAGCAGGGACTCGGGGTTGATGGTGACCAGGAAGTCCTGGCGCTCGGGGTGCACATCGGCTTCGAAGTTGAAGGTCCCCTGCGTCCACGTGAACAGGAAGTAGACCGACTCCTCGATCTGGATCCGCATGTACCGTTCGAGGTCGCCCTGGGTGACTGCCCCCTGCTCCACCAGGATCTGGCCCAGCTTGCGGTCGCGGTGCTTCCCCTGCGCGCCGATGGCGCCGTCCAGCTGCTCCTGCGTGATCTTCTCGTGCTTCACCAGGATGTCGCCCAGCCGGTCCCGGCGATTCACGATGCTGGCGTAGCAGATCCGGCCCTTCTCGAAGAAGATGTATCCGAAGTTCTGGCGATCGGCGATGGACAGACATCCGGTCTTCTGCCCCAGCGCCAGCAGCTGGAGCACGTCCGGGAGCGACGCTTCCTTGAGTGAGCCCTTGATCGCCATTTAGCGCAGATCCTCGATCATCCGGTCGGCGGCCACGGGCCAGTCCCACACCATTTTTTCGCGGCTGCGGACGCCGCCCGCGCTGGACACCACGATCCCCGACGTCCGGAACCCCGAGGTCCGGCGCCGCGGCGGCGCTTCGCCTTCCAGGATCTGCCGGGCCAGTCCCGCGGTCATGGGCTGCGCCTGGGCGGCCGCGGCGTCCTTCACGCGCTGCACCTCGGCCAGCATCGCGCGGATCGACGCCGCGGGACGGTCGGCGAAGTAGTCGAGGAGGGCCGTCTCGGGAACCGGCTCGCCGTCGCCGCGCGCCAGGAGCCGCTCGAGCGCCGCGCGCCGGACCACCCGGTCGGGCTCGGCGAGCGTGATCACCAGCCCCCCCGCCAGGCGCGACTGAATCCGCTCCTCCAGGCCTTCGAGGGTGTTCGGGGCCGCGGGGGCCGTGAACACCAGCTGGCGGTCCTTGTCCTGGAGGACATTGAAGAGATTGAACAGCTCCTCCTGGGTGCGGTCCTTGCCCGCCAGGAGATGCACGTCGTCCAGGAGCAGCGCGGTGGCGCGCCGGTAGCGGGCCCGCCACCAATCCACACGATCACCCGCGATGGCCGCGATCAGCTCGTCGATGAAGGTCTGCGTGGACAGGCACGCGACCACCGACCGGGCCCGGCCGGCCAGCTCCAGACCGATGGCGTTGAGGAGATGCGTCTTCCCCAGCCCGCTCGCCCCCACCAGGACCAACGGGTTGTATTTCTTCCCGGGTGCCGCGATGACCTCCCGGACTCCGGCGAGCGCCACCTCGTTGGAGGGACCCGCCGCGAAGTGGGTCAGCGGGAAGGCCGCCGAAGGTGCCGGCGGGGGCGCCGCGCCTTCCCGCACCTTGATCGCGACTTTTTCAGCCTCGTCGAGCCGCTCGGGGTCCCGGAACACGCTGTCCCCCGAGGCCTGGGGGTCGAGCATCTGCACTTCGGCCGCGAGCACCTTGAGGCGCTCGACGTCCTTCACGAAGCCGGTGATCACCTGATCCACCGCACCCGGGGTTTCCTGCGCCAGGAGCGCTTCGAGGCGCTTGGTCCGGAACCCCTCGCCCTCCCAGCGCAGGATGGCCTCGCTCACCCGCGCCCGCCACGCTTCGACGGCGCGCCCGACGGTGGCGGTGACGTCCGAAAGGAACGTGGAGAACTCGTCCGGGGGCGCTGCGGGCGCTTCCGTCGCGCCACCGGCGCCGGCCTCCTGGGTGGTGAGACCCAGGACCTGACGGGCCGCGGCCTCGGTGATGGGCGCGTCATTCACCGCCTGGAAGGCGATCAGCCGGTTGAGCGCCCCCATCAGCTCGCGGACGTTCGCGAATTCGACCGCGGCGACGGTCTCCAGCACGCCCGACTGGAAGCTCGTTGCCCGCTCTTCGGCTTTGCGCCGGAGAATGGCGACGCGAGTCTCGTAGTCGGGAATCCCCATGTCCACCACCAGGCCGCCGGAGAAGCGCGAGATGAGCCGCTCGTCCAGATCGGCGATCTCGGCGGGGGGACGGTCGGACGCGAGGACGATCTGATGCCCCGCCGCCTGCAGCGCCTCCGTAAGGCGCAGCAGCTCCGACTGCATTTCCTTCCGGTTGGTGAGGAACTGCACGTCGTCCACCAGGAGCATGTCCACCGACTGGAAGCGGCGGCGGAACGCGTCCCCCTGCCCCGCGGCGATCGCGGCGTGGAAGGCCTCCACATACTCGTCGAGGGTCAGATACTCCACGCTCAGGCCGGCGGCCATCTTCTTGGCGGCGTGCCCGATGGCCATCAGGAGATGGGTCTTCCCCAGCCCCGAGCCGCTATAGATGAAGAGCGGGTTGTACGCGGAGCCCGGGTTCTCGGCCACGGTGCGCCCCGCGGTAACCGCCAGGCGATTGGCGGCGCCCACTACGTAGGAGTCGAAGGAGAACTTGGGATTCAGCGCCGCGGTCACGCCGTGGCTCCTTGCGCCAGCCGTTTCAACACCAGCTCCGAGATCCCCTTCAGGCTCTCGAACACGCCGGTCCCGTGGAGCGCGTCCGCAGGGAAGCTGGGCACCGCGCGGAAGTTCAGGGCGTCGTCCATTTCCGCGGCCGTGAGCACCAGCTCCTTGGGCAGATCCTGCTTGTTGTACTGGAGCACCAGGGGCATGGCGCGCACGTCCACGCCCTGGTCGAGCAGGTTGGCGTGCAGGTTCTGGAGGCTCTCGAGGTTCTCGTCGAGCTGGCGTCCCTGGCTGTCCGCGACGAAGACCACCCCGTCGGCGCCCTGCAGCACCAGACGCCGGGTGGCGTTGTAGTAGACCTGGCCGGGCACGGTATAGAGCTGGAACCGGGTGGTGAAGCCGGAGATGGTCCCCAGGTCGATGGGGAGAAAGTCGAAGAACAGCGTGCGGTCGGTCTGGGTGGCGAGCGACACCATCCGCCCCCGCCGCGCCTCCGGCACCC
>DATMOQ010000147.1:0-8172 GCA_035568195.1 Gemmatimonadales bacterium | reverse complement strand
CGGAAGTGATTCCGCATCTCACGCCGGGAAAGAGCGCCTGTGTCCTCGTGGTCCAGCACATGCCCGCGCGGTTCACGCGGAGCCTGGCCGAGCGCCTCGACTCGATGAGCGCCATCCGGGTGGTGGAGGCGGATCAGGGCGCGCCGCTGGTCGCGGACACGGCATACGTCGCGCCGGGGGATTATCATATGCGGGTGGAACCCGGGACGGACGGACCGACCATCGCCCTCGATCAGTCGCCTCCGCTCTGGGGCGTGCGGCCGGCCGCGGACCCGCTTTTCCGTTCGGTGGCAGCGACCTTCGGCGCGCGCGCAGTGGGTGTGGTGCTCACGGGCATGGGGCGCGATGGCGCGGACGGATTGCGGGCCCTGCACGACGCCGGCGGCGGCGGCATTGCGCAGAGCAAGGAGTCGTGCGTGATCGGCGGGATGCCGGGAGCGGCGGTGCAGGCGGGAGGCGTCGACGCCGTGCTGCCCCTGACCGAGATCGCCGATCGCATCGGCGGCGAGCTGACCCGCCGGGCGATCCGCCCATGAACGCGCGGCGGGCGGGCGTCGGGTATGTGATGGTGCGGGTCGGCGGGCGGTCGTACGGTCTGCCGCTCGGACCCGTGCTCGAGGTGGGCGACCTGGGCGAGGTGCTGGACGTGCCCCGGGCGCTCCCCGCGGTGCGCGGGCTCACGCCGGCGCGCGGCCGGCTGGTGCCCCTCATTCATCTCGGGGCGCTCTTAAAGAATCAGACCCCTCCGGTCGAGCGCGGCGCCGCGATGGTGCTGGTGGACCTCGGCGGGCGCCTGGTGGGGTTCGAGGTGGACGACGCGGAGGAAGTGGTGCGGGAAGCGCCGCTGCCGGTGCCTCCCGGCGAAACGCTGCCGTGGGCGGCCGGGATGGGGCAGCGCGCCAGCGGGGATGGGACTGAGCTGATTCCCATTCTCGATCTCGAGGCATTGGGGGAACGAATCCAATGAGCGCGGGCGACGACGTCCAGCTGGTGAGTTTCCGCGTGGCCGGCCAGGACTTCGCCTTCCACATCTTCCAGGTGGAGCGGATCCTGCGGTATGAGCGTCCGTCGCCCCTCCCCAAGGCGCCGGAGTTTCTGGAAGGGGTGCTCCGCTACGAGGGCGCCGCCATCCCGGTGATCGACCTCCGGAAGCGCCTGGGAGTCCCCGCGCCCGTCCGCGACGACACCCGGACGGTGATCCTCGAATACGACGGCGGGAAGATCGGCCTGGTGGTGGACGTCGTCACCGAAGTGCTGCAGGTGGGGGCCGAGGAAGTCACGCCGCCTCCCCGGATCGTGAAGGGACTCGCGGCCGCCTATATCACGGGGCTGGTCGTGACCGGAGGGCGGACGATCATCGTGCTCAACACGGCGCAGCTCCTGGCGTCGAAGGAGAAAGTCGCTCTGGAAGCCGCACTGACCGCCAAGGTGGGAGCCTGATGGCCGATTCGCCGGTCTTGGCCCTCCGCGCCCAGTACGACGCCATCGCCCGGAAGCTGGATGGCGCCTCCGCGGCCGCCGAGCGGGAGGGGGTCAAGCGGGAGATCATCAGCTTCTTCAAGGTGGTCGACGGGCTCCTGGGCGATCTGGGCCAGCTCAAGGAGGACATCCGCCAGCTGGTGGAGAAGTACAAGCAGGTCTCCGCGGCCACGGAGGAGGGCTCCGCGCCCGAGTTCACGGGCACGCGGCCGGCGGTCCACGCGGACCACATCGGCGCCTCCACGTTCATCGAGAAGGGCTGGAGCCTGATTTCGCTCGGAGACCACGCCGGCGCCATCCAGGCACTGCAGAAAGCGCTGACGCTGTCACCGGGGGAGACGCAGGCCGAGTCGATGCTGGGGTGGGCGCAGATGCTGCACGAGGATTATGACGACGCGCTGGCCACGTTTCAAAAAGTACTGATGAAGGAGCCGGCCAACTCTCTGGCCCGGATCAACGTCGGCTACATCTGCCTCAAGAAGAAGATCTTCGGCGAAGCCATCGAGCATCTCTCGAAGGCCATCCGCCTCGACAACGACAAGAAGGCCACGCTCTACGCGCATTTTTATCTGGGGCTCGTGTACCTCCAGCGGGAGATGCAGGAAGACGCAGTGACGTTTTTCCAGAAGACGCTCAAGCTCGGCCCCAACCTCATCGAGGCGTATTACGAACTGGGCCGGGCCTACTGGTTCGGCGGCGATCAGGCCCAGGCCAAGCAGGCGTGGCAGGACGGGTTCAAGGCCAACAAGTTCAATCCCTGGGGCAAGCGCTGCCAGGAAATGCTCGAGGCCGTGGGCCGGGGCGAGGAGCCACCGCGCCCCTAGCGTTGCTGGCCCTGCTCCTCCAGGGGCCGCAGGTGACGGTGGTGGGGAACGTCACCGCGGTCTGGTGGCTGCCGCAGGGCAACCTCGCGGCCGCGCTGGCCGAAGAGGCCGATCGCCCCCGCGCGTTTCCCGGCATCGATCCTCAACCCGATCGTCCACTCCGGATTTTTCTCGCTCCCACCCGCGCCCTCTACGATTCCCTCACCCGGGGACGGCTGCCGCCCTGGAGCGAAGGGGCGGCGTTTCCCGGTTCCGGCTCGATCGTGCTCTGGACCAGCGGTTCCCCCGCGCAGCTGGCGGTGTCGCTGCGGCACGAGCTGGCGCACGTCGCGCTGCGCCGCCGGGTGCGGCACGGTCTGCCGCTCTGGTTCGAAGAAGGGTACGCGGCAGTCGCGGCGGGGGAGTGGGGGCGCATGCAGGCCTTCCAACTGGACTGGCATCTGCTCTCGGGCTCGGCGCTCGAGCTGGACAGCGTGGACCGCGCGTTGCGCGGGGGCGCCGGCGAAGCGGCCGGTGCCTACGCGCTCGCGACCACGGCCGTCGCGCAGCTCCAGCGGTGGGGGGGCGCCGCGGGCCTTCATCCGTTTCTCGACGCCCTCGCCACGCAGCCGACGTTCGACGCCGCCATGCGGTCGACGTATCATATGACGCTCGACCGGTTCGAAGAGCTGTGGGCGCAGGATGTGCGGCGCCGCTACGGGTGGCTGGCCGGCCTCGGCGCCGCCGCGCTTTTTTGGGGAGTCATGGGACTAGTTCTGGTCGTTCTCGTCTGGCGACGCCGGCGGCGGGACGCGCCGCGACGGGCCGCGCTCGACGTGGGGTGGGAGATGCCGCCACCCGATGAGCCAAATCCTTGACGGAAAAGCGATTGCGGGGTACAATGCGAGCCGCTATGCCTGACGCACAATCTCGCGAACGCCTGCATTTCGGCCCCCGGAACTACGCCGCCTTCGGGGCGGCGCTGATCTGCCTCGCTGCGGGGTATGTGTCGTTGAACGCCGGATCCACCACGCTGGCCCCGGTATTGCTGGTGTTAGGGTACCTGGTGTTCATCCCCGTAGGTCTCGCCCTCTAAGCTTGGACGGGCGAATAGCTCAGCTGGTTCAGAGCGCCTGCCTTACACGCAGGATGTCGGGGGTTCGAATCCCTCTTCGCCCATCGGTGTAGTGAGCATCACGGACTCTAAACGGAGGACCTGCGTGAGAGTGCTTCGTCTGGTGGCCGTCTTGGCGGTAGGGGCCGCGCCCGTGGCGTCGGCTCAGCTCGCCATTACCCAGCCGACCGAGAAACTCTTGCTGTTGCCGCTCCCCGGTGTCACCGCCGGTGATTCCGCGGCCAGCATTGCCGTCATGGATCTCGCGCGGGACCGCGTGCAGCAGCTGGCCCGGTACAAGGTCCAGTCGATCCCGAAGAGCAAGATTTGCGAAGCGCTGCTGTCCTTCGGCTTCCAGTGCGACCCGGCGAGCGCCGGGCCCATGTACATCCTGGATCAGTCGCAGGCGGCGCAGTTCGCCAAGTCGGTCAGCATCAACTCCTACGACGTCGGTTCCTTCACTCACACCGGCAATTCGTACACGGCCCGGGTGCGCCTGATTTCGGGCGGCTCGGGGTTCGCGGCCGCGTTCACCGCCACCGGCGATGGTCAGCCCGCGGTGGCGGAGTCCCTGGCGCAGCACCTGCTCACGGTGATCAAGGCGGCCGAGTTCTCGCGCGAGTGCGACGACCGCCGGAGCAAGGGCAACCTGACCGGCGCGCTGGAGTCCGCCCGCAAAGCGTTCGCCATCGCGCCTAACCTCACGGCCGCCCACCTGTGCGTGTACACGGTCTATGAGGCACAGCACCTGGGCCCCGACAGCCTCATCGCCGCGGCGCAGCGGGCCATAAAGGGCGACTCGATGTCGGCCACGGCCTGGAGCCGGCTGGCCAGCGTGCTGCAGCAGAAGGGGGACACGCTCAAGTGGCTGGACGCCCTGCAGAGCTGGGCGGGGGTGGAGCCGGAGAACGTGCAGCTGCAGCTCAGCGTCTCCGATCAGCTGATGAAGAGCCACGTCTATCCCAAGGCGACGGCGCTGCTGAAGACGACCCTGGCGCGCTTCCCGTCCAACGCCACGGCGAAGGAGATGCTGCGCCGCTCGTGCATCGAAGGCAGCCAGTGGCGCTGCGTGCTCGACCTCCTGGCGCAGGAGGAAAAAGATTCGGCGGCCAAGCTCCGGGATTCGAGCGAGCTCAAGCTCGCCATCGGCGCGTCCACCGCGCTGCCCGACACCCAGGCCTGGCTGCATTACACGCTGCTCGCCGTCACCCAGTTCCCGAGGAGCGGCGGCTTCCTGAATACGCGCGGTCAGGCGCTCGAAGCGGCGGGGATGATCGATTCGGCGGTGGCCGTCTACAAGGCGGCCGCGGCCCTGGTGCCGACCGATCCGCGCCCCAGCCTGCTCGTGGCCGCCACGATCCTGAATCACGCGGTGTACGACACGCTCAAGGCGCCCAAGGATACCATCGCGCTGGCGGCGTACCAGAACGCCTACGCCGACAAGGTCGACGCCGCGAGGCCCTTCATCCAGCCGGCGCTGGCGGGTACCGACACGGCGCTGCGCATCAACGGCGCGGCCCTCCTCCTCACCGGTGGGTCGGGCATTGCCCGGGCGGGACGCTTTGTCTACCAGCGGGCGTACGGCTGGCTCGACCAGCTGCTGACGGTGGTCCAACCGACGACCCCCGCCGACACGATGGGTCCCAAGCAGCAGATCCGGATTCAGGGCAGCTTCTGGTTCGGCCTGACCTCCACGATCACGCTGGGCGAAGCGTACGCCGACATGGCCAAGCACAAGAGCTGCGACGAGGCGAAGGCGGTGCAGGATCGGATCAACCGCAGCAAGGACGCGCTCTTCCTGGGCGGGCGGATCGCTCCCTCGGTCGCGACTCAGATGCTGGGATTCCTCGACCGGTACAACAAGGCGATGCCGCAGGTGAAGGCGTCGTTCAAGTGCACCAATTTCTGAGCCATTGAATTGACCTCCGCGCGCGCCTACATTTCCGCGCTCGATTGCGAGGGGCTGTAGCTCAGCTGGTTAGAGTGCCGGTCTGTCACACCGGAGGTCGCGGGTTCGAGCCCCGTCAGCCCCGCCTGAACCCGCTTCGCGGGATGTTCCTTCCGGCTCCGCCTGCTTCGGCAGTCGGAGCCGGCGTCTTTTCGGGGAGACCGTGATCACGAGCTTCCACGAACCCGTCCTCGCGGACGTCGTGCGGACCTGGGCCGCCGGGAGCGCCCGCGCCGTGGACGGCACCGCCGGCGGTGGCGGACACACCGCCATCCTCCGGGAGTCGGGCGCCCGGGTCCTCGCGATCGACCGCGATCCCGAGGCGCTCGCCGTGGCCCGGGACCGGGTCGGCTCGGACGGCGTGGAGTGGCTGGCCTCGCCCTTCGGCGCCCCGGCCGCGATCGAGGCCGTCAAAGCGTTCCGCCCCGACCGCATTTTCCTCGACCTGGGCATTTCGTCGCACCAGCTCGAAGCCGAATCCCGCGGCTTCACTTTCCGCCCGGGCGCCCCCCTGGACATGCGGATGACGCCCGGAGTGGGTGTCTCCGCCGCCGACATTCTGAATACGTGGGGGGAAGACCGTCTGGGGGAGGCGTTCAAAGAAGACGCCGACGAGCACCGGGCGCGCCGACTGGCCCGGAGCGTGATCCGCCGGCGGGCGCGGGGACCGTTCCTGACCAGCGACGACTTCGTGAACGCCATCCGCGAGGCCCTGGGCGCCCGCTCGGGTCCGGGCGACTTTGCGCGGCTCTTCCAGGCGCTCCGCATGGCGGTGAACGGGGAGAAGGACCAGCTGACCCGGGCGCTCCCGGCCTTCCGCGACGCGCTCGTCCCCGGGGGACGTTTGGGAGTCATAGCGTATCATTCAGGGGAGGACCGGATCGTGAAGCACGCGTTCCGGGAGTGGGCGCGCGACTGCATCTGTCCGCCCGGACAGCCGATCTGCACCTGTCGCGGGCGCGCGCTGGGAACGCTGCGCACCCGGAAGGCGGTGACGCCCGGCCCGGCGGAGCTCGCCGCCAACCCGCGGTCCCGCTCCGCGCACTTCCGCGACTTCGAGGTGTCGGTTGGCACTTAAGGGACGGCACTGGGTGATGATCTGGCTCACGGCATTCCTTGTGGCCGCGGGATCCGTGGTGGCGCGGCAGACCGCCGCCCTGCGGATGGCGCGCGCGCTCAACGAGACCCGCCAGCGCCGTACCGCCCTGGAGGGGCGCCGCGCCGACCTCGAGCGCCGGCTGCGGCAGGCGGCGAGTCGGGCGGTACTGGTCCCGCGCGCCCAGGCACTGGGGCTGCGGCTTCCCGCCGACTCCGAAATCGTGTTTCTCCCGGTCGCCGATTCGAGCGGTCCCTGACGTGGCGAAGGTCGCGACGCGGGTCAGCTTCATCGAAGGCGCGCTGGGGGTTCTCCTCCTGGCGCTCCTCGGGCGTGCCGCCCAGGTACAGCTGTTCCAGGGATCGCGCTGGGCCAGCGAAGCGCGCCAGGCGCGCACCGAGCACGTCGTGCTCGACGCGCCCCGGGGCGCGCTCCTCGACCGCCACGGGACGCCCATCGCGCTGACGCAGGAGACGTATCACGTCGGCGTCGCGCCCAACGAGCTCCGCGATCCCGATCACGACCCCGCCACCATCGCCCGGGCGCTTCGCGTTCCCCTCGAGCGTGTGCAGGACGAGCTGGCGCGCCACTACGCGTATTTCGAGGGACCGTTCACGTCCGGCACGATGCAGGCGCTCCGCGACGTCCACGGCGTCCACCTGGAGCCGGTCCTGAACCGGTTCTATCCCTCGCCGGACTTCGCCCGCGCGGTGATCGGTCGCGCCGGCCAGGGAGGGCAGAAGCCCTCCGGGATCGAGCGCACGCTGGACACGCTGCTGGCGGGCGTGCCGGGCGCCGCGGTGGTGCTCAAGGACCGCGCCGGCCGCCAGTACGATTCGCCGGCGCGCCGCATTCAGTCGCCGGTGCCGGGCAACGACGTCGAGCTGACGCTCGATGCCGAGCTGCAGGAGATCGCTCAGCGCTCGCTCCGCCTGGCCCTGGAGCGAATGGACGCGGACGGCGGTGACGTGGTGATGCTCGACCCGAGCAGCGGGGAGATCCTCGCCGTGGCGTCCGAGCGCCGGGACGGCGGCGTGCGTCCCTCGGCGTTGATCGACGCCTATGAGCCGGGCTCCGTGGCCAAGATCTTCACGGCCGGGGCGCTCATCACGGACCACCGCATCAGCCTCTCCGAGCGGGTCTCCGGCGAGGGCGGGCGGTACAAGATGCTCGACCGGACCATGGTCGACGATCACCCGTTGCCGACCCTCGACCTGGCCGATGCCATCCGGGTGTCGTCGAACATCGCGATGGCCAAGTTCGCGGCGCGCCTCACACCCAACGAAGAATACGGAATGCTCCGGGACTTCGGTCTGGGAGCGCCTACCGGCGTCGAGTTTCCATCGGAAGCAACGGGGCGTCTGGCGCTGCCCAAAGAATGGTCCCGCCCCACGCCGGCCTCGCTGGCGATCGGCTACGAGGTGTCGGTGACGCCCCTGCAGATCGCCGCGGCGTACGCGGCCATCGCGAACGACGGCGTCCTGCTCGAGCCTACGCTCGTACGGGAGGTCCGTTCCCCGGACGGGGAGATTCTCTACCGGCATCGTCCGGAGCCGGTCCGCCGTGTGGTACCGCCGGAGGTGGCCCGGCAGCTGCGACAACTCCTCGCGGGGGTCGTCTCGACCAGCGGAACGGGCGCGAGCGCCGCGCTCGCCAGCTTCACGCTGGCCGCCAAGACCGGAACGGCCCGCCGCGTGGTCAAGGGGCATTACGCGCCCGGTGAGTACACGGC
>DATMOQ010000146.1:0-2326 GCA_035568195.1 Gemmatimonadales bacterium | reverse complement strand
CGCGAAGAGTGCCAGCGGGGCCACTCGGAAAGTGCGCATGCAATCCTCCTGCGGGTGTTCAGTGAGCTGACGGACGCTCAAACAATACCCGGGTTTTCCCTCATTGGTCACGGGCTCTGTCGGTGCGGGTTCGGTGCGGTGCAGCGACGTGTGCGGCGGGTCACACCTTCACGGGTCGGATGACGGTCGTTGTTTCCAGTTAGAACAGCTCCAGTTGCGCCGCCGCGGCGAAGCCGCGCAGGCGATCGAGCAGCTTGACCATGGCCCACGTATCTTGCTCACAGTAGGCCAGCAAGTGCCTCCGCAGGGTGGCGCGCTCCGCGTCGGGCATCCCATCACCCTTGAACATCAGGCGCTGCAGCTCGACCGTCGCCTGCTCCCCGTCCTGGACCTCGAGATCGCCGTATCCGAGGGCGGGAATGAGCGCCGGCAGGACCTTCTTGAGGCTGAAGGAAGCCCCGAACTCGGGGTGGTAGACATGGCTGCGGATGGTGGGGAGGAGGTCGAGCAGCCGCTCCGCGATGGCCTCCAGCGCGTCGGCCTGGTCGGGGACCGCCCGGGCCAGGTGCCGGAGACACTCCCGCTCGAACCCCGCGTAGTAGGCCACCACCTTATCGACCCCCCGGCACGCCTGGACTACCGCCCGCGCCAGCGGCGTCCGGGGATCTCGGGCCCCGTCCGCCAGCCACTCGTGGTGGGCGTAGGTCCCATCGGGCCGCGCCACGTGCGCCGAGAACTGCACCGGCATCTGGTCCCAGGGACGGCAGCCGTCGAACCGGGGAAGGGCGAGACTGATGGTTTCGAAATCGAGGAAGCCGAGGACCCCGTGATACTCCCGGAGCGCGCGAGCCAGTGACGGCTCGACCACGATCTCGCCGCTCCGCACCGCGCGGACCTGCCGCTGATGAATGAGGGACAGCTCGAGGCCGGACGGGGGTGAGCGGAGGTCCGTGAAGCCGTCCTGCTCGTATGCCTCGACTTTCTTCGGCTCGATGCGATAGAGATTGCGCACGTGGTAGGGCGGGAGCGGGGGCCAGCAGCGGGAGATGAAGGGACAGTCGCGCGGCTCAGTGCAATGGGGCCCGATCTCGACCTGGGGGAGGGCCCCCCCGAGCGCCCGCACCTGTGCTTCGATCTGCTCCGGCACGCCGAATGCAATCGCTTCGATGTCCGGCGTGACGTCTTCGTGGACGAACAGATGCGAAAGATCGGGATAGACGCTGCCGCGATTCAGGTGGACCAGCTCCGCCCGGCTCACCTGCACGCCTGAGTCCCGCAGCACGTGAACCTGGAACGCGAGATCGGGGAGGTATTCGGGCTTGGCGCGGGTGCTCGCCTTCACCTCACACGCCGTCCAGCCGTAGTCGTTCCGGACCAGGAGATCCACCTCGGCATACGCCGGACCGGCGGCGAAGGCGCCTTCGTAGATGGCGGGAGGCCGTGCGGCGAGCGCGTCGCGGGTGGCGGTGAGGCGGTTCTCGTGCTGGTGTCGGGGGAGATCGATGAGCGTGCCGCCCGGCGCTTCCCGCCGGGCGGCACGTCCCACCTCCAGACCCTGCTCCATCATGTTCCGCGCCCCGGGGCCGCGTTCGAGCTCCGGCGCCTCGGGGTCGTGCACTTCCCACCAGAGCCGTTTGTGGCACTGGCGGCCGGCCAGAAACCGGGACTTCGAGAGGCGGACTACCGGGCCGGGCCCTTCATATACCGCTCGAGCCAGTTGAAAGTCGCGTTCACGATATCGATGAACGTCGTCAGGTCGTACCCCGCGCCGTGGTGCCCCTTGGGGAACATCATGAGCGGCGCGGGATGGCCCGCCTCATCGAGCGCGGTGATGAGCTGCATGGTGTTCTGCGGATGGACGTTGTCGTCCATCATCGAGTGCACCAGGAGCAAGTGCCCCGTGAGCTTGCTCGCCTGCTCGATGGGGGAGCTTTCGACGTATCCGGCGGTATTGTCGCCGAGCAGGCCCATATACCGCTCCGTGTAAATGGTGTCGTAGAGCCGCCAGTCGGCGACGGCCGAATTCGCGACCCCCACCGGGAACAGATCGGGATACATCTCCATCGTGAACACGGTGCTGAACCCGCCGTAGCTGGTCCCGATGATGGCGACGTTTTTCGAGTCGACGAACGGGAGGGTGGCGAGGTACCGCGCCGCCTCGGCGAAGTCGTGGGCCTCCCACTTGCCCAGGTGCTTGTAGGCCACCTTCATGAACGCGCTGCCGTAATTGTTGGACGGTCGGTTGTTCAGTCCCACCACGATGTACCCCTGCTGGGCGAGCCACTGCACCCAGCCGCTTCCGTTCCACTCGCTGTACACCTGCTGG
>DATMOQ010000145.1:0-6076 GCA_035568195.1 Gemmatimonadales bacterium | reverse complement strand
CCGTGCGGTACGGCGCCATCCCCGCGTCGCTCGCTCCCTGTCACGGATGATTCCCCCGGTTCGCGTGGCGGTGCTGGCATCGGGCGGCGGGACGAACTTGCAATCGCTGCTCGATGCGCTGAATGGAACGCCCGACGGCGCCGCGCGCGTCGAGCGCGTGGTTTCGAACCGGAGTGGAGCAGGAGCACTCGACCGGGCGCGACGCGCAGGCGTCACCGCCGTCACCCTGTCGGATCCCACGGACGTCGACCAGTGCCTGGCCGCCCTCGGCGACGCGCAGCTCGTGGTGCTGGCGGGCTATCTCAAACTGGTCCCGGCCGCGGTCGTGTCGCGGTTCCGGTGGCGGATGGTTAACATCCACCCCGCGCTGCTCCCCGACTTCGGGGGTCCCGGCATGTATGGCCCCCGCGTGCACGAGGCTGTGCTGGCCTCGGGCGCCCGGGAATCCGGCGCGAGCGTTCACTATGTCACCGAGGAATACGATCGCGGCGCCGTGATCGCCCGGGCGCGGGTCCCGGTGCTCGCGGGCGATACACCCGACTCACTGGCCGCCCGGGTGCTCACCGCGGAGCACCGCCTGTTGCCCCGGGTCGTCACCGAGCTGGTCAGACTGGGGTTGCCCGATCACGCCGTCCGGCTGGAGGATCTGTGATGCATAGCGCTCGATCCGGTGCCCTCATCCTGCTCTTGGGGTCGTGGGCTTCCCTGTCCGCGCAGTCGGTCGATTCCCTCGCCCTCCGCTTTGCCGGATTCACCACCGTCTCAGGGTATGAGCAGCCGGTCAGCGATTCGCTGCTGGCGCTCTTTCCCGGCGCCACACGCGACCGGTTGGGCAATGTCAGCATCACCCTGGGCTCCGGCGCGCCCAAACGGCTGGTCTCGTGCCCCTTGGATGAAGCGGGGTACGTGGTCGGGGCCATCACCGCCGAGGGCTATCTCACGCTGCGGCGTGAAGGACGGGTGACCAATCCCCTGTTCGAGCAGCAGCTCGAGGGCCAGCGCATCGCGGTGCTCGGCACCTCCGGTCCCGTCCCCGGCGTCGTGGGCGTACGCTCCGTGCACCTCAGCCGGGGACGCGCCGCGCTCGATGCGCCCTTCACCGCCGACGATGCCTGGGTCGATGTCGGCGCCACATCGGCCGCCGACGTAGCGGCGCTGGGCGTGCGGTTACTCTCGCCCGTGGCGCTCGCCCGGAAACCACTCCGGTACGGCGACGGCATCGCGGCCACGGCGGTGGGGCATCATGCCGCCTGCGCCGCGCTTGCCGCGGCGCTGCGCTCGCGTCCCAAGACGGCCGGATCCGTCGTGGTGAGCTTCACCGTACAGAGCCTGCAGCAGGACAATCCCGGGTTGTCGAGCGTGATCGCACTCCGCGGCCCGTTCGCGGACACCCTGACGGCGGCGCTCCCGGTGAAATATCCGGAGACGGCCGCCGAGACGGTGATGCTCGCCGACGTGCGGGCGCTGGAACAGCGGCTGGTGCAGTGGATCGGAGGCGCCAAATGAGGCGCGCGCTGCTGATGGTGGCGTGCCTCGCGGCCGCGTCCCGGGCGCAGGCGCAATCCACCGTGGCGGAAGCGGACTCGATCCTCGCCCGGCTCATCCCCGCGTACGGGGTTTCGGGCACCGAAGGTCCGGTCCGGGACGTCGTGAAGTCGCTCCTGCCCGCTTGGGCCAAGACCGAAACGGATACAGCCGGCAACCTGTGGCTCACGGTCGGCCCCGCGGGGGCACCGGTGGTCTATGTCGCCCATATGGACGAGATCGGGTACCGGGTCACCGGCATTCGCGAAGACGGAATGCTCGAGGTCGAGCGCCAGGGCGGATTCTTCGAGTCCCTCTTCGAAGGGAAGCCCGCCCTGGTCCACACGCCCCGCGGAGACGTGCCCGGCGTGTTTCCCCCCCGAGACTCGATCCCGAGAGACCGGCGCGAGCTGCGCCATCAGCCCACGGGGATGAAAGTCGACGTCGGCACCACTTCCCGCGCGGCGACGGAAGCGCTCGGCGTCACGGTGAGCAGCACGGTCACCATGCCGAAGAGCTATCAGCGCCTGGCGGGAAACCGCGCCACCGGCCGGTCGTTCGACGATCGCGTCGGGGATGCCGCCCTCATCCTGGTGGTCCGCCATCTCGATCGGTCCAAGCTCAAACACCAGGTGGTTTTCGTCTGGAGCACACGCGAGGAGACCGGGCTATTCGGCGCCGCGGCGGCGGCGCACGCCCTGGGCACCACGCCGGTGCGGGTCCACGCCATCGATACGTTCGTCTCCTCCGACGCGCCGCTCGATCCCAAGAACTTCGCCGACCAGCCCCTGGGGCGCGGCGCCGTGGTCCGGGCGGTCGACAATTCGTCGGTGACGCCGACGGCGCTGGTCGACACGGTGGTGGCGCTCGCCGGGGCCCGACACATCCAAATCCAGGTGGGCACCACCAACGGCGGGAACGACGGCTCGTGGTTCGTGCCCTTCGGCGTGCCCAACGTCGCGATGGGCTGGCCCCTCCGGTACTCGCATTCGCCCGCCGAGGTGATCGACCTGGCGGACGTCGCGAGCCTGGCGGACATCCTGCAGGCCACCGCGGAGGCGTGGTGAGAGCGCTGATCTCGGTCTCGGACAAGCGGGGCGTCGCCGCCTTCGCCCGGGAGCTGGTGCATCTCGGCTGGGAGATCGTCTCCACCGGTGGCACCGCCGAGGCCCTCCGCAAGGAAGGGGTACCGGTGATGTCGATCGACGAGGTGACCGGATTCCCGGAAATGATGGATGGCCGGGTGAAGACCCTCCACCCCAAGGTGCACGGCGGGCTGCTGGCCCGGCGGGATCATCCCGCCGACCTGGAGGCGATGAAGCAGCACGGCATCACCGCCATCGACCTCGTGGCGGTGAACCTCTATCCCTTCCGCGAGACGGTGGCGAAGCCGGACACCACCTTCGAGCACGCCATCGAGAACATCGACATCGGCGGCCCGTCCATGCTCCGGTCGGCCGCGAAGAATCACGCGGCGGTGATCGTCGTCGTCGATCCCGCCGACTACCCCGCCGTGCTCGCGGGGCTCAAAGCCGGAGGCGTTCCCGCGGACGAGCGACGGCGGCTGGCCACCAAGGTGTACGCGCACACCTCCGCGTACGACGCCGCGATCACCAACTACCTGGCCACGCGGGGCGGCGAGCCGTTCCCGCCGTCGGTCGCGCTGGTGCTCGAGCGGCAGCAATCCCTCCGCTACGGGGAGAATCCGCACCAGCCCGCGGCGCTTTATGTGACGGACGAGGCGCGGGGCATGCGGGAGCTGGTACAGCTCCACGGCAAGGAGCTCTCCTTCAACAATCTCCTGGACGTGGATGCCGCCGTGAGCGCGGTGCTGCCCTGGCCTCCCGGCGACCGCGCCGCGTGCGTCATCATCAAGCACACCACGCCCTGCGGCCTGGCCCTCGCCGACACCCCCGCCGAGGCGTACCAGCGGGCGTTGGCCACGGACCGGCAGTCAGCGTTCGGCTCGGTGATCGCGTACAACGTGCCGGTGGACCGCGCCGCCGCGGAGGCGATGCGGGACCTTTTCGTGGAGGTGGTGGTGGCGCCGGCGGTGGCCGACGATGCGCTCGCCGTCTTCCGGGAGAAGAAAAACATCCGGGTGATCACCCTGCCCCGGCCCGACGCGACCCCCACCTGGGACTACAAGCGGGTGCGCGGCGGCTTTCTGGTGCAGGAGCGCTTCCGGCCGGGCGGGCCCGGGGACGAGAAGGGCTGGACGGTGCCCACCAGGCGGAAACCGACCGACGCGGAGTGGAGCGACCTGCGCTTCGCCTGGGCGGCGGTGGGGGTAGTAAAGTCCAACGCCATTCTCCTGGCCCGGAACCAGGCCGCGATCGGCATCGGCGCGGGTCAGATGTCGCGGGTGGACAGCTCCTTTCTGGCGGTCCACAAGGCGCGCCAGCAGGGTCACGATCCCAAGGGGAGCGTCCTGGCGAGCGATGCGTACTTTCCCTTCCGGGACGGCATGGACGAGGCGGCGGCGGCGGGGGTCCGGGCCGTCATTCAGCCCGGCGGATCGGTACGGGACGCGGAAGTGATCGCGGCGGCGGATGAGCACGACGTGGCCATGGTGCTGACCGGCACCAGGCAATTCCGACATTGAGCGTGAGAGGCGACATGGACGAGCGCGACGCCAGGCCACCCTACGGCCTCGGCGCCCTGGCGGCCCTGACGGTCTTCGGGCTGTACCTGCTGACGCTGGCGCCCACGGTGCAATACTGGGACGCGCCCGAGTATATGGCGGCGGCGCACGGCTTCGGGATCCCTCATCCGCCCGGAAATCCTCTCTTCGTCCTGATGGCGCACGTCTGGGGCCTGTTGCCCCTGGCCGCCGATTACGGCAAGCGGATCAATTTGTTTGCGGCGTTCACCAGCGCGGCGAGTGCGGGACTCTGGCTCCTGATCACCGAGCGCTGGCTCCAGCCCATCGTGCCCAGCCGGCTCCCCCGGTTCATCGTCGCGTTCGCGGGCACCATCGCAGGCGCCGCGGCCTTTACGGTGTGGAACCAGTCGGTGGTCAACGAAAAGGTGTACACCGTCTCGCTCCTCACCATCACACTGGTCCTCTGGCTCGCCATCCGCTGGTCGGACCAGACCCCGGGGGCCCGCCGCGACAACCTGATGGTCCTCATCGTGTATCTCCTGGTCCTGACCACCGCGAATCACCAGATGGGGCTGCTCGCTGGACCGGCCGTGCTGGTGCTCGTCCTCCTCACCGACTGGCGCGTGATGATCAGGCCCCGCGTCCTGATCGCGTCGGCGGCGGCGGTCGTCATCGCCCTGACCGTCTACCTGATCCTGCCGCTCCGGGCCATGCACCACCCCTATATGAATGAAGGGGACCCGCAGACCTGGCAGGCCCTGTCGGACGTGCTGGGCCGCGCGCAGTACGGCAAGCCACCGGTCACGGCCCGGCAGGCGACGCTCGCTGCGCAGATCGGCATGTGGCTGCAGTATTTCTCATGGCAGTGGGGCCGCGATCTCGGCGGCAGGGCGCAGGCCATCTTCGCCGCCGTGTTCGGTGTGGTGGGGCTCCTGGGCGCGGTCCGTCACTGGATGGCGGAGCGCCGGCAGGCCATCGTGATGCTGACGCTGATGTTCACGGTGACCCTCGCCCTCATCTTCTACCTGAACTTCAAGTACGGATACTCGCAGCTCCCCGGCGAGCAGCTGATCCGCGAGGTGCGCGAGCGCGACTACTTCTTCATCGTGTCCTTCTCGGCGTGGGGCGTCTGGGTGGCGATGGGCCTCGCGACCCTGATGGAGTGGTTCCAGGAAGGCCTTGCGACGCGGGTGCCGGCCGCCGACAAACGGTGGGCGCTGGTGACCCCGGTCGCCGCTCTGGCGCTGGTGCCCCTGTGGACCAACCACCTGAGCGCATCCCGCAAGGGCGAGACGATGGCCCGCGACTTCGCGCACGACCTGCTCAACTCGGTCGAGCCGTACGGCGTGCTCATCACCGGCGGGGATAACGACACCTTCCCCCTCTGGTACGCGCAGGAAGTGGATCACGTGCGCCCCGACGTCACCGTGATCGTGACCTCCCTCGGCAACATCAACTGGTATCTCGCGCAGGCGGAGAACCGGCCGATCGCCACGTACGACCCGGCCGCCGGCCCCGCGATCTTCCGGAACCGCACCTGGCCCAAACCCGGCCCCTGGTTCGCCCAGTACTACAAGACCCCCGCGGACACGCTGCCCGAGGTGTTGGGCGTCGATCAGCCGGTGACCGGCAACCTGGGTGCGCTGAAAGTCACGCTCGATCCGCGCCAGTTGCCCCAGCAGGGGTACCTGACCCGCATCGATCTGGCGGTGTTCCAGATGGTCAAGGAGGCTCTGGGCCGCCGGCCCATCTATTTCTCCACCACCACCGCGGACTACGGCGACAAGCTGGGTCTCGGCCCCTACCTGGTAACGGAGGGGATGGTGCGGCACCTGATGACCACCGCCGTGGTGCCCAACGACAGCATCAAGATGAGCCCGGTCCAGGGGCGCTTCATCAACGAGCCCCTGACGGTGACGCTGGGATTCGACGTGTACCACGGGGCCA